>JANXYP010000321.1 GCA_025355955.1 Chloroflexota bacterium | reverse complement strand
GCGGGCCAACCCCCACTGATTGCGCCAACCCGTTCGTGGATACCAGTGGCAACATCTTCTATCCGGCTATCCACTACCTCTACTGTCGCAGCGTGGTTAACGGCACCGATGCCTCTCACTTCAGCCCGCATGGCAGCTCCACCCGCGCTCAGTTCGCCAAGGTGGTGGTGTTGGGCTTCGGCCTCGCGCTCTACACTCCGTCAGGAGCGCAGGACTTCACCGATGTTGCGCCTAACTACTTTGCCTACACTTTCATCGAGACCGGCTTCCACAATGGCGTACTCAGCGGCTTCGACAATGCCACCTGCATCGCTGCCGGAGCAACCCCGCCCTGCTACCTGCCCAATCGGCCAATAACTCGCGGGCAGCTAACCAAGCTGGTGGTCAACGCCGCGCACTACACCCTCTACACCCCCACTGGCGGTAATCCCACTTTCAGCGATGTGCCAGCCAGCAACGTCTTCTTCGTCAGCATCGAGACGGCGCACAACAAGGGCATCATCAATGGCTACCCCGGTGGGATCTTCCAGCCCAACCTAGCCATCCAGCGCGACCAGATGTGCCAAATCGTCTACAAGGGCGTGACCACTCCCTGACGATTGCAGGTTGTAGATTGCAGATTGTAGATTAAC
Organism: Chloroflexota bacterium; assembly: GCA_025355955.1. Classification (GTDB taxonomy): domain Bacteria; phylum Chloroflexota; class Chloroflexia; order QHBQ01; family QHBQ01; genus QHBQ01. Next base: position 3,086 of record JANXYP010000321.1, on the reverse strand, counting down.
AACGTCGGGGCGCGCTGAGATGCGCCTCGGCAAATCAGCGACAGGTCAAACCACTCACATTCAGTTTCACTCACCCGAAAGGATAAAGCAATGAACCCCAAACGTATCGTTACCACCACCCTCCTAGTGCTACTGCTCGGCCTCTTGTTCGGCGTTGCCCAGCACACCAACGCGCAGCCACCCCCAACCGTAAATCCCGCCAACCGCCACACTAGCCCCGCTATCCCTGCTACTCCCGTCCCTTGTAGCACGCTCGGCTTCAGCACTACCAACTACCCAGCGGGCAGCAACCCCACCTCGGTGGCGGTTGGCGACTTCAATGGCGATGGCAAGCCCGACCTGGTGACCGCAAACGGTGGCTCCAACAATGTGTCGGTGCTGCTCGGTAATAACGACGGCTCTTTTCAACTCCCCTATACCTACACCGTGGGTAGCAGCCCCAACTCGGTAGCGGTGGGTGACTTCAATGGCGACGGCAAGCTCGACCTGGTAACTGCTAACAATGGTGACAGCAACGTGTCGGTGCTGCTGGGCAATGGCGATGGCACTTTCCAGAGCGCGCGTAACTTCCCCCTCGGCAATGCTGTTAACCCCTACTCGGTGGCGGTTGGCGACTTCAACAATGATGGCAAGCTCGACCTTGCAACCGCAAACTATAACAACGATGTTACGGTGCTGCTGGGCAATGGCGACGGCACCTTCCAGAACGCGGTCCACTACGCAGTTGACAGCCGCCCCATCGCAGTGGCGGTAGGTGACTTCAACCGCGATGGCAAACTCGATCTGGTGACCACCAGTTCGACCACGAACCACGTGTCGCTGTTGCTGGGCAATGGCGACGGCACCTTCCAGGTCGCTATCAACCTCACCGCAGATTACAACCCCATCGCGGTGGCGGTTGGGGACTTCAACCATGATAACAATCCCGATCTGGTGACCACGAATAATAGCGCCAGTTACTCGGTGCTGATTGGTAATGGCGATGGCACCTTTCAGCCCTCCCGTACCTACACTGTGACTCTTCATAGTGGCCCCGACTCGGTGGCAGTTGGCGACTTCAACGGCGATGGCAATCCCGACCTTGCAGTGGCGAATTTTGGTTCCGACAATGTATCGGTGCTACTAGGCAATGGCGATGGCACCTTCCAGACTGCGGTTAACTTCGCTACCGGCACCCACTCCACCTCAGTGGCAATCGGTGACTTCAACCACGATGGTAGGCTCGACATCGTGGCCGCGAACTATCTCTCCAACGACGTATCGGTGCTACTGAACACCTGCGTGTCATTGACTAACACCCCTGCTGTGCCTACCAACACGCCCCCGCCTGCGACCAATACGCCTATTTCGCCAACCGCCACCCCCGGCGGCCCCACCAACACGCCTGTGCCGACCAACACCCCCGGCGCGCCAACTCCTACCGATTGCGTTGACCCATCTGTGGATACCATTGGCGACATCTTCTATCCCGCCATCCACTACCTATACTGCCGCGGGGTAGTCAACGGCACCGATGCCACTCACTACACCCCGGCTGGCACCTCCACCCGCGCCCAGTTCGCCAAGACCATCGTCAAAGGCTTTGGCCTGAGCATCTACACACCGAGTGGGGGGCAGGACTTCACCGATGTGCCGTCCACATACTGGGCCTACGCCTTCATCGAGACCGGTTTCCATGCTGGCATCCTCAGCGGCTTCGACCAGGCAGGCTGTACCGCGCATGACGCGATCTACCCTTGCTATCTGCCCAACATCCCTATTACGCGCGGGCAGCTTACCAAGCTCGTCGTCAATGCGGCGCACTACCCGCTGTTCACCCCGACCAGCGGCCAGACCTTCAGCGACGTGCCACCCAGCAACGTCTTCTACGTCAGCATCGAGACAGCGCACGAAAAGGGGATAATCAACGGCTATCCCGACCACACCTTCAGGCCCAACAACAATATCCGCCGTGATGAGATGGCCCAGATCGTCTACAAGGGCGTGACTACCCCCTAAGCCCCAATCCCACCGCGCAAGTTCAGGCCGCCTCATCAACTGGTGAAGTGGCCTGGGTAGTTTCTACGCAAGACAGATAGGCGGGGCGGAGTGGCAAGAGGCTAGCGGAGGAGCGGAGTGGAGGCCGCTGCATTCTCGGCTGGCCTCAAGCAGCTAGCGAGTGGTCTTAAGACGGTATCGACGGTGATGGGTGTAGCTGAACTTATAACGACTGTCATAGGTTATCTAGCAAAGGCTTACGGAGTGGCTGGCATTGCTGCTGCCACTGTTCTAAGTCCCATGACTGCTGCGCTTCTAGACTCCTCGATAACTTTGCCGACCTCCTTACAACGTTGGCCGGTTACATAGACGATGCCAACGTAGGATCGTACGGGGTAAGTATAACTAAGACGGGGGCAGGTTTCCTAAAGTACAAGACCAAGATAACGGTTGCCTCTCTCAACCCCAACATAATTGGGAGCGATTCGGTTGAGTCTCCCAATCCGATCTGGAAGCTGTACTTTGTCGGGCGTCGCTATGACACAAGTAACGAGTGTTATGCTGGTGGTTGTATGGGCGACAGCTTCACCTCATACCTCAACTGCGACTTCGCTGGGGTTTGCAAGAATGATATTATGATGAAGCCATTCGAGCGACCTAGTTGGAGGCATTGATAGCCAAAGGGGCGCTCCACCACCCAGCGCTTGGGCAAGACCTTGAAGCCTTTGGTGCCTGCTGCGGCGCTGACGATTTCTATGCGGCAACCCAGTTGCTCGCCAGCGGCGCTAACATTTGGCCCAGTGTAGCCGCCGTCGGCATAGATCACTTCCAGGCGCGGCCACTTACTCTGCAATCCTGCCCGCCACAGCAACATCGGCCCGCCTAGATGGTCAACGATGTCGGCACTGTGTACCAGCACACTCAGTAGCAAGCCTTGACTATCTACCATGATGTGACGTTTACGACCATTTATCTTCTTACCACCGTCGTAGCCATGCACCCCCCTTTTTCGGTGGTCTTGACTGATTGGCTGTCGATGCTGGCGATTTGCGGCTCAGGGTCACGCCCCATCTGGATGCGTAGCTGAGTACGCAGTTGATCATGCAGCA
>JANXYP010000311.1 GCA_025355955.1 Chloroflexota bacterium | reverse complement strand
CCGATTACGAGCCCTTGACCGCCACTCTGCGGGCGGTGGAGGCGCTCGCCATCGTACAGGTGGATACCATCAGCGTGATCGCCCGCAACCACGATCTGGCCCTGTTCAGCCGCGTGCCGAGCTATCGCCCCGAACACCTCGACCACTGGCTGTATGGCGAGGCGCGGCAACTGTTCGAGAGCCTCTACCCGCTCTACATCCAGCCGCTGGCCGATTATCGGCTGCTGCGCCAGCCAGGCCGCGAACTGGCCGAGGATAGCTGGGCGCACGATCCCGAATCCGCCGCCCTGCTTGCCTTCACCATCGAGGAAATCGAGCGGCGTGGGCCACTGAGCAGCCGCGACTTCGAGAACCGCCCCATCGTCAAGGGTGGCTGGAACGTGGTCAAGGATGTGACCAGAGCGCTATGGCATTTGTGGTATCACAATCGCATCATCACCGTCTACCGCCGCAGCGCGGTGCGCTACTACGACCTGAGCGAACGAGGGCTGCCCCCCTGGGTAGATACCCGCCCGGTCGAACCCGCCGAGGCCAAGCGGTTCTGGGCGGTACGCACGCTCAAGGCGCTGAACCTGGCGACAGCGGCACAGTGGTCGGCTCGCTTCAAGTTCTTCTACACCTGGGGCGATCTGAGCGCCAAACTGCGCCAAACCCTGCTGCAAGAGCTGCAGGACTTCACCACCTTCAGCCGCGTGAGCATCGAAGGGCTGAAGGACGATTACTACCTGCTGACCAAAGACCTGCCCTTGCTGGAGCAGGTAGCTGCGATGCCCGATGACGCTGCGCCGCTGGGGGTGAGTTTCATCGCCCCGCTCGATAGCCTGATGTGGGACCGACAGCGCATCAAGGAGCTATTCGACTTCGAGTACATCTGGGAAGTGTACACCCCGGCAGCCAAGCGACGCTGGGGCTACTACGTGCTGCCCATCCTCTATGGCACGCAACTTGTAGGTAGGATTGACGCGAAGGCCGAGCGCAAGGGTAAGCGCCTGCTCATCCACAGCCTGACCCTGGAGCCAGCCCACGAATACCTGGCGAGGGACGCGGCGTTCCTGCCCGCACTGGCTGAGGCGCTGCACCGCTTCATGCGCTTCAACGCCGCCAACCACCTGCACATCACCGCCTCCGCTCCCATCGCGCTGGGCGAACATATCAGCCAGCTGGTTGCGGCAATGGGCGATTAGGCATGGACCCACCCCCTGCCCCTCGCGCCGGGAGGGGAGTCGGCGGCTCTTTCCCCTCCCCTCGGGAGGGGTTGGGGTGGGGCGTGTCGGGCAGCAATGACCCACCCCCTGCCCCTCCCGGCGGGAGGGGAGTTCGTTGCAACAACGAATATAATCACCTTCTACCTTCAGAACCGGAGGCTCTCATGACCCGATACGCCGCGATTGACGCAGGGACGAACTCGACTAAGATGACCATCGCCGAGGTTGGCACAGATGGCGAAATCGTGACGCTTGCCAGCGACGCGGCGGCGACCCAGGTGGGGATGGCGATGCGCGGCGGCGTAATCCCCCCTGCAGCGGTTAGCCAGATGGTGGCCGCGCTATCCCGCTTCGTGGCTCGCGCCCGCGAGTACCAGGTTGCGGGCATCCGCGCAGTTGCCACCGAGTTCGCCCGCGAGGCCAGCAACATTGGTGAGCTGCAGACAGCAGTGCGGCAAGACTGCGGCATCGAACTAGAGGTGATCAGTGGCGACGAGGAGGCGCGGCTGGTCTATGTCGCGGTCAGCCGCGACTTCGCCGCCCGCGATCTACCGCTGCTCGTCTTCAACATTGGCGGGGGCAGCACCGAGGTTATCTACGGACGCGAACAACCGCAGCAGCGAGTAAGTGTGCCGATCGGGGCCAGCAACATCACCCAGCGCTTCCCCGACGCGAGTTCGCAATTGAGCGCGGTTCAGGTGCAACAGATCAGCGACTATATCCAGACCACCATCCATGCCCATGTCAGCTTTCTGGAGCAGGGCCGGGGCGCGATCCTGGTGGGTAGTGGCGGCACGATAACCAACCTGGGCGCGGTAGACAACGCCCATCAGTGGGGCGATGCCGCCAAGATGCACCTTTATCCTCTGCCGATCAGCCACCTGCGGGCGGCGATCGACAAGCTGGCCGCGCTCGACGAGCAGCAGCGTAAGAAGGTGGCTGGCCTCAGCCCCGATCGCGCCGATATTATCGTCAGCGGCGGGTTGATTGGGCTGGCAATCGCCGATGCGCTGGCCGCCAGCGAACTGCTAGTCTCGCTCCGTAACTTGCGCGACGGCATATTGATCGAGATGGCGGCGCAAAGGGATAATCACCCTGCCAAATTACAGGCGGTGGAAATCCTTCAGTTGGTGGTAAGGCGAGATTTCTCCCCCAACCCCCGCTGGGGGCTTTTTGCGCCCCATTCATCACTAAAACCAGCCGTTGGTGGTTAGGCGAGATTTCCCCCCAACCCCCGCTGGGGGCTTTTTGCGCCCCATTCATCACTAATCGCTAATCACTTCTTACTAAAGGCGACCCCCTGATAGTCGAACAGCCGCCACGAGTTGAGGAACGCGCTAACCGGCCAGATGCGTGGTTGGCCGCTGCCCACATCGCTGACAATTATGCTAGCGCCATCAATGCCAATCACGGTGACGGCGTGTTCGCCGCGCACCAGGTAGTAGCCGGGCTGCTGTTCGCGCAAGGCAGGTCTCAGGTTCGACGTGATCCATACCACCAGAGGATGTCCCTTCGCTAGCTCCGCCCGCAATTCCATCTCACCAGCAATCTGGCGGGCCTGCAAGCCCTGTACCCCGCCCAGCCGATTGACCGCAGCGACGATCGGCGCAGCGTAGACCCCGTAATCGGCGGTGCCGCCCACCGGCCCATCCACGTTGCCGCGAAAGCCCAGGTTGGGGTCGGGGTTGCGGGGCAAGGCGGCCAGGATACTATCCTCAGCAAGCGGCACACCCAGCATGGTGCTGGCGACATATGCGGCGGCGGCCTCGCAGGATAGCGAGTGTTGCTGCCGGTGGCTGAAGGCGTGAGGCAGCAGCCTATAACCAGGTGCGATGATCAGGCTGCTCGGCCCATCGCCAATGCCGAAGATAAGCGGGCCGAGGGTGGGCAGCGGGCGGATGTCTGAAGCGGCCAGGGAGGCAGGGCGAACGACAACCCCATCGCTGCGCCCGTGCAGTGCCAGGGTGAGCTGCCAGGCAGTCAGGGTGATGGCGGCGGTGAGGAACAGGCTGAGAATAATCAGGTTGTGCGGTTTCGTTTTTAGCATCATGGTATTAGTACGAAGAAACGGCGGGTGCGGTTACGAGGAACACTGGTGCGCTTCAGCATCACCCCTCACCCTGCCTCTCCCGCAAGGGGAGAGGGGAAGTTGGGAGGCGGGTGTGGTTACGAGGAACACTGGTGCGCTTCAGCATCACCCCTCACCCTGCCTCTCCCGCAAGGGGAGATGGTTAAGGATAGAAGTGCGGCGATCTTCTCGTGCATGAGATTGACGGCCTGCTCGGTGCGCTCTGCGGTCATCGGCTGATCGTAGAACTCGGTCAACTCAAAGGGCTGGCCGAAGCGCACGCTGAGGCGGGCTGGCTTGGGGAGTTTTGCGCCGCGCCCAAACGAGCGATCGGTGCCTTTTACCCCCACCGGCAGTATAGGGCAGCGCATTTTGACCGCAAAGCGTACCGCGCCGCTACGCATCTGCTGCATTTCCCCAGACCCAGAGCGGGTGCCTTCGGGGAACAGGCCCAGCACCTGTCCATCTTTGAGTAGCGCCAGCGAGATGACGATTGCCTGGCGGTCGAGGCTGCTACGGTCCACCGGAAACGTTCCCCAGCGGCTGAGGATAAAGCTGACAAAGCGGCTGTCGAACAACTCCTTCTTGCCCATGTAGTAAACAAGGCGGGGCAACGATGCCCAGCCGATCAACATGGGGTCGAGGTAGCTGATATGGTTGGCGATCAGAATGACCGGGCCGCGGCGTGGGATGTTGAACCGCCCGCGCACCCTGGTGGGCAGGTAGGTGTGGAACAGCAGCCACAGGAAGATCTTGCCAGCCACTGTCCAGAATGGGTCAAAGCGGGGCATCGCTTGCTTCATCAGGCTGCCTTCTTTCACACTTCAGGCTGAAAACAGGAATTGCGCGTAGGTGATATAGAAAAAGACCACCACCAGCGTAAGAATAACACTGTCAATGCGGTCGAGAATGCCGCCATGACCAGGGATGAGGTGGCCGCTATCCTTCACCTTCATCGCCCGCTTGAACATCGACTCAATCAGGTCGCCACATACGGCAGCGAAGGCCAGTAGCGGGCCGAGCAACAGCGCATTGTACCAGGCGATGCCCAACACGGGTGTCATCAGCAGCACACCGATGATGGTGAAGAACACCCCGCCGATTAGACCCTCGACTGTCTTGGCCGGGCTGATCCAGGGGATGAGCTTGCGCCTCCCGAAGCGCGAACCGACGAAGTACGCGCCGGTGTCGGCAAAGGTGGTGGCAACCAGCACCAACGCCACCCACCAGATGCCCGGCCCAATTGCACCCAGGCCAATACCACTGCTGCCCACGCAGGGTTGATCGGGACGACAATAGTTGTAGACCAGCAAGCCGAGGCGCAACAACCAGGGGATATATAGCACCCCCGCCACGGTAAATCCAACGTTCAGCCACACCTGGCGCAGTTGGTCGCTGCTCAAGGCCATGCTGCCGCCCCTACTACCGAGCAGAGTGAGTGGGGCGGGAGTTATCCCACCTCCATCTCCTTGCAAGCTAGGGTCAGAAGCAGTTACCCCTCCCCGACTCAAGGGCAGGGCTGGGGAGGGGGCCGTTCTCCTGCCATCGAGATGAAATAGGTTAATAGAGGGGAGTTGCCACAGCACCGCCAGCAGCAGGGTTGCAACCAGGATGGCCTGCTCCAAGTCCCATTGGTAAGCGACATCGGCGATCAGGGCGAAGGCTGCCGCCATGCCCACCGCATAGGCGGGCTGGTAGCCGCCCGCCTGCGCCATGCTGTAGAACTCATGGGTTGCCAGCACGGTGACGAGCAGCATAATGGCGAGGAAGCTCCATGCCCCCCCAGCTAGCGCCAACGCCAGCAGCGCCAGCAGCGCTATACCGCTAATTACCCTCGTTCGCAATTCACCACCCCATTTAGGCCAAATAAATCGCCAACCTATTGCCAGCGTCTGATAAAAGTTGTATACTTTGACAAAGCCCCGACCTTTATCGTAGTCAATTAGCCTCAGTAGGAGGGTAGAGCAATGGCGCTTGTCTACTTGATTATCGTGGTGGTCGCCTATGTGATCGGCGCAATTCCCATCGGCGCGATTGTAGTGCGAATGTACCACATTGACATCACCACCAAGGGCAGCGGCAAAACCGGCGCAACCAACGTGCTACGTACGGTGGGCTGGGGTCCCGCCCTGGGGGTGGCGCTCGGCGATTTGCTCAAGGGTGTGTTCGCAGTGCTGGCAGCACGGCTGATTATGAACGCTTTTGGCGATCCCAGCACCATTAACGTGTTGGGTTTTAGCATTGCCGCGCTGCCTCTTGCCGAGCTACTCGCTGCAGTGTCGGTGGTGGCCGGTCACGTCTGGTCGCTCTGGCTGCGCCTCTTTACCGGCAAATGGGGCGGCGGGCGCGGGGTAGTCACAGCTGCGGGCGCGGTGCTAATGGTCAGCCCCTGGGTGATCCTGATTGCCGCAGTGGTCGCCATCCCCATCGTTGCGGTCTCGCGCTACGTCTCGTTGGGCAGCATCCTCGGCGCGGCGACCGGCGGGCTGGTTATCATCGTGCTGGTGACGCTGGGTCGCATAGATTGGCTGTATATCTTCTTCATCAGCCTGCCCATCTTTATCATTGTGGCACACAAGGACAACATCGAACGGCTGATGCGTGGCACCGAGCGCAAGCTGGGTGAACGCGCCTAATTCTAGCATACAAGGGGGCCAGGTGGCAACATTCAAAGTGGGCGTGCTGACGATTAGCGATAGTGCGGCACGGGGCGATCGCCCGCTAGATGCCAGCGGCCAGGCGGTGCGGGAGCTGATCGAGGCGGGGCTGGATGCCCAGGTGGAGCAATACGCCGTGGTAGCTGACGAGCGTGACCTGATTGAGGCAAAGCTGATTGCGTGGGCGGACACCCTGCATCTCGACCTGGTGCTGACCACTGGCGGCACCGGCCTGACCCCCCGCGATGTCACTCCCGAAGCGACCCTGGCAGTGGGCGAACGAGTCGTCCCTGGTCTGGCCGAGATGATGCGGGCGCTGACCGCCGTGAACACGCCCCTCGCTTATCTATCGCGCAGCGTGGCGGTGACGCGGGGCAAGACCCTGATCATCAATCTCCCTGGCAGCCCCAAAGGGGTAAGCGAGTGCATCACCGTGCTGCTGCCAGTGCTGACCCACGCGCTCAAGCTGACGCGGGATGAGTGGGGGCAACACAAGGGATTACTTATTGTAATTGGTTGTCGTAGGGGCGCACTAACGTGCGCCCTTCGTTCTATCTATTGCAGTTGTGCCAAAACCCGGAAGTGCAATGGCAGTGACTCATATTGCATCGCCCATGACTTATACCTCAAACCTCAGCACCGGGTTGCCGCTCGAACACCTCGTTGCCGGTATCGACCCGCAGCACGTTGCCTGCATCGTCAACATCGAAGCGTAGCAAGTCGCCAGCGGTGCGCCCCTCGGTGCCGAGGAAGGTATTTTTGTGATGCGGACCGTAGAGGTAGACGTTGCCAGTTTGCCGTGAGGTCATCACCAGCTTGCCCTTTGCAATCATCACATCCACCCCCTTGTGGCCGGGGTGGACGTAGTAGCCGACGTACTTATGCCACTCTGCCGGAGCGGGTATGGCGGCCTCGACCCGATCGAGCGCGGCGCTGAAGGCGGGAGCAAGCAGTTCCAGCGCAGCGCGGCTGATGCCCTCTGCGTCGCCGAGATAGTTGGTGAAGACGGCGATGCCCAGTTTGAGCGCGGGCAACATCATGATGCTGGTGGCGTAGCCGATGTAGCCACCAGTGGCCCAGACTGCATTATATTCGCCGAAGCGACCGACCGCGAAGCCGATGCCGAGGCCATCGCGCCATTCCGGATTAAGCATCACCGGGGTGTGCATCTCGCGCACGCTGCTGCCCGCGATAATCTGGGTGCCGCCCGCCGGATTGTCGCCAGTGCGGAACTGCAAGGCAACGAAGCGGGCAATGTCGTTTACGGTCGAGTGCATCTGCTCGGCGGGAGCGGAGGCACGGGAGTCGAAGTCAGGAGTGGTGCGCGGGAATGGCACGCCTTCCGGCACGTAGCTCATTGCGGCGTGCGAAAGAGTTGCCGCATCCATGTGCAGGCCGCTGCTACGCATCCCTAGCGGTGCAAGGATGTGTTCAGCGAGGTAATCTTCATAAGACTGTCCAGCGGCCCGCGCCAGCGCGTGACCCAAGACAGCAATGCCGAGGTTGGAATACTTAATCGCGCTGCCAGGCAGCAGCACCAGCTCGACATCCTTCAGGCTGGCAAGAAATTGTTCATCATTGGGATACTCGACCGTTTGTGGGCCGATGCCCGGCGCGTCAGCGGGCAAACCCGCAGTGTGTGAGGCCAACTGGCGCAGGGTGGTGGGTGGCACGTTGCGAAAACGCGATTTGGGTTGATACTCCGGCAGATACTTCATCACCGCGTCATCGAGCTGCAGCCTGCCCGCGTCGCGCAGGTGCATCAGCATGGTGGTGGTGAACACCTTGGTGATCGAGGCGATGCGCCAGGGCGTATCAGGAGTGGCAGCTATCTGCTGCTCATGGTTGGCGTAGCCAAACCCCTGCGCCCAGATGGTATCCTGGTCGTAGACCACCGCCGCCGATAGGCCGGTAATCTCCTCCTCCGCCATCGTGCTTTGCAGTTGCGCTTCCACTTCGCCGAGCGCGGCCTGCACCTCCGCTGCGCTAACAACATCCATAGTCTTGCCTCCTTTCGGGATTATACAATCAATCTATCTCAACGGTTCACAACTTAGATAAATATCTAACCAGACTGATTATATCTCTCTTTGGTAGATCTGTCAAGATGGTTGCAAGCAAATGGTACGTTGTTAGTCAAGTTGTTGCCATCGGTGCGGAGCGGGGCGCGTCAAGTCCTTGCAGATTAAGCGTTCAGTAGGGGCGAACAACGGTTCGCCCTGGTCGGATCGGGAAGAACGTGACGCGCATCGGTACGGAACGGGATAATTGCTCTTTAGCTATGATACTGCTATAATTTGTTCTTCCCTACAACAAAATACAATAGGCTAAAGGAGTGGCTCATGAAGAGGACACCGAGGAAGTGGTTGGCCTACACGGTTGCGCTGCTGCTGGTGGGCGGCATCATCTGGCAACCAGCAAACCTGATCGAGCCGCAGGCGCGTGCGCCACGGGCGAGCGAAATGGCGTAGAGCAAGTTAGCAGCGTTGGGCGCGAACAAAGCGGCGGACGGCTTGCCTCTAAGTTTCGAGCCGAACCAGGGTCAGGCGGGCGCGGGGGTGCGCTTCCTCGCCCGCGCCAATGGCTTCACCATGCTGCTCACCAGCGACGGTGCGACAATGGCGCTGGCAGCGCCATCCAGCGTCAATGCGCCCGCCCCCGAAGGTGCGACGGCCACGCAGCCCTCAGCCCGCAGCCCGCAGCCCTCAGTCCTCAGCTTCCAGCTTGTCGGAGCCAACCCCGCTGCGCCAGTGGTTGGCGAGCAGGCGCTGCCAGGCAAGAGCAACTACTTCATCGGCAACGACCCCGCCCAGTGGCACACCAATGTGCCGAACTATGCACAGGTGCGGGTCAAAGGGGTCTATGCAGGCATCGATATGGTCTGGTACGGCAACGGTGACAACCTGGAGTACGACTTCGTGCTGGCCGCTGGAGCCGACCCCAACGCGATTCGGCTGAAGGTGGCAGGCGCGACAGTTACCCAGAAGGGCGACGAACTGGCGCTGCACACTGCAGGGGGAACGCTCTACCAGCACGCCCCGCATATTTATCAACAACTCTCATCCCCTCCCCCCATGTGGGGGGGAGGTTGGGTGGGGGGTGCGAGTCAACAGCAGGTCAGTGGCGCGTATAAGATGTTGGGCAACAATGAGGTTGGCTACGCGATCAGCGCCTATGACCGCAGCCAGCCGCTGGTGATTGACCCGCAGCTAACCTATTCTACCTACTTTGGCGGTAGCGGTGCCGAGCGAGGGCTGGGCATCGCGCTCGACAGCAACAAGGACATCTACGTAGTTGGCGATACCACCTCAACCGATTTCTACACCACCACCAACGCCTACCAGCGCGTCTACGGCGGGGTACAGGATGCGTTCATCAGCAAACTCAGCCCCGATGGGCAGTCCTTGCTCTATTCCACCTACTTCGGCGGCAGTGGTAGCGACGAAGGTCGCGCCATCGCGCTCGACAGCAGCGGCAACGCCTACATCACTGGATACACTTACTCGCCCAACTTCCCGCTGCAAAACGCCATGCAGCCCACCTATGGCGGCAGCGGCGATGCCTTTGTTAGCGAACTGAGCGCCGACGGCGCAAGCCTGCTCTATTCCACCTACCTGGGTGGTAGCAACACCGAAAACGGCCACGACATCAAGGTGGACAGCAGCGGCGCGGCCTACGTTACCGGCTGGACCGCATCCACTGACTTCACCACCACCGTCAATGCCATCCAGACCACCTATGGCGGCTCCATCTACGATGCCTTCGTCACCAAGCTCAATCCCAATGGTTCGCTGGCCTACTCCACCTTCCTCGGCGGTGGCGATGACGATCGGGGCGAGGGTATTGCGCTCGATAGCCAGAATAACATCTACGTCACCGGCGTGACCAGCTCGACCAACTTCTATACCACCACCAACGCAGTGCAGTATTACAACAACGGGCTGGGCGATGGTTTCGTCACCGAACTGAACGCTGCAGGCACGGTGATCAGCTACTCTACCTACCTGGGCGGCAGGGGATATGATCGCAGCTCCGCAATCGCGGTGGATAGCAGCGGTGCAATGTATGTCTCAGGCTGGACCGCATCCACCAACTTTTATACTACTACCAACGCCTACCAGCGCAGCTACGGTGGAGGCAGCTACGACATCTTCACCACCAAGCTAAACCCCGACGGCTCCGCCGCCTACTCCACCTACCTGGGCGGCAGCGGCTTCGATGTATCTTACAGTCTGGCGTTGGATAGCCAGGGTCATGCCTATGTGGTTGGCTTTACCCAATCCAGCAACTTCCCAGTGGTCAATCCAATTCAGCCTGGCTTCCATGGCGGCAACGACATTACTGTAACCGAATTCAGCGGCGACGGCTCCGCGCTGATCTATTCGACCTACCTGGGCGGTAATAGTGGCGATAGCAGCTTCGCCGTCGCAGTAGATAGCGCTGACACCGCCTACATCGTGGGGCAGACCAACTCCAGCGACTTCCCCACCGTGGTTCCCTTCCAGGGTTCGCTACGTGGCGCTAACTTTGATGCCATTATCGCCGAGATCGCCAACCCTTCACCCAGCCCAACGCTGACACCGAGTAGCACAGCAACTATTACTGCTACATCCACGCTTGTTCCCTCAATTACCGGCACACCAGCCCCCAACGTACCACCGACCTATACGCCGACCGACACGCCCATCCCAACCGAGAGTGCGACTGTTCTACCAACCGATACCGGCACGCCAGCCCCCAACGTACCACCAACCTATACGCCGACCGACACGCCCATCCCAACCGAGAGTGCGACTGTTCCACCAACCGACACCGCGACTGCTACCCCAACCATTGTGCCGCCAACGATCACGTCAACTGCTTCCCCGACCAGCACGACTACCTCAACTGACACACCAACGGCAACCGTCACCCTGACCAGCACGACCATACCAACCAACACACCAGCGGCAACCGCCACCCTGACCAGCACGACCATGCCAACCAACACACCAGCGGCAACCATCACCCTCACTGGCACGACTATGCCAACCGACACCCCAGCGGCAACCTTGACCTTGACCGGCACGACCATGCCTACCAACACACCAGCGGCAACCGTCACCTTGACCGGCACGACCATACCTACCGACACACCAGCGGCAACCGTCACCTTGACTGGCACGACTATGCCAACCAACACACCAGCGGCAACCGTGACCTTGACTGGCACGACCATACCGACCATTACGCCAGCCGCAACCATAACCACGACCAACACGCCTTTGCCGCAGGTTAGCGTCACGCCGACCGATTGCGCCAACCCGTTCGTGGACATAATCGGCAGCGTCTTCTATCACTCCATCCACACCCTCTACTGTCGTGGCGTGGTTAGCGGCACCGATGCCAGCCACTTCAGCCCCGCCGCTTCAGCAACGCGCGGCCAGATGGCGAAGGTTATCGCGCTCGGCTTCGGTGTGCCACTGGTTACCCCAGGCGGCCAGACCTTTACCGATGTGCCATCCAGCTACTATGCCTACATCTACGTCGAGTCGGATTACGCCGCGACCATCCTGGGCGGCTACACTGCCAGCGAATGTGCGGCAGCAGGAGCAGCCTTCCCTTGCTACCTACCGGAGCGACCGATTACCCGCGCCGAGTTCACCCGCCTGGTGGTGCGGGCGGCCAACCCCACCCGCGTTACGCCAACTGGCGGCCCGACCTTCGTGGATGTTGCCGCCAACTACTGGGCCTACATCTATATCGAAACCGCCTACGCGCATGGCTACATTCATGGCGTGGATAATACCCACTTCCAGCCCAACCGCAACATCCGCCGCGACGAGATGTGCCACGTCATCTACCTCGCCAGCGGCGGAGGCTAAACTGAGCTTATTAACGGATAAACAAAGTTCTGATGGGATGAGTAGTGGATTCCCCTCCCACCGGGAGGGGTAGGGGAGGGTGCGAGTCGCGCTGCCTGGATCCACCCCCAGCCCATCCCGACGGGAGGGGAGAACAGTAGAACTTTATACCCCATGCCTGCCTTGACAGCCGCCCGCCAGCAATGGTACACTGCCAACACTTAGCCGCACCCTGGCACTGCGCTGCCCTGCGAATCTGCTGGCGCGAGCGGTAAACCTGGTTAGGGAAGTAGGATCGATGATCAACACATTTTTGCAGCGGCTGGCCCGCGGTCCGCTGCTGGCCGATGGCGCAATGGGAACGATGCTCTACAGTAAGGGCGTATCCTACGAACGCTGTTTTGAGGAACTGAACGTAAGCCAGCCGGAAGTGGTGCAGGAGATCCACCGCATCTACATCGCGGCGGGCGCGGAGCTGATCGAGACCAACACTTTTGGCGGCAACCGCTATCGCCTGGCCCAGCACGGGTTGGAGGGCGAAGTGCTACGCTTCAACCGTCGCGCCGCCTCGATTGCCCGCGAGGCCCGCGAGATTAGTGGCAAGCCGGTATTCGTCGCCGGTTCGGTGGGGCCGTTGGGCCAGAACCTGGCCCCCATCGGTAAGATCAAGCTGACCGACGTGCGCTATGCCTTCCGCGAACAGATTGATGCGCTATTGGAGGGTGGGGTCGATCTCATCCTGATCGAGACGATGACCGACCTGGACTTCGCCCGCGAGGCGGTGCAGGCTGCTCGCGCGGCCTGCGACCTGCCAGTAGTGGCGATGATGACCTTCGGCGAGGATGGTCTGACCGTGGATGGGCATAAGCCGGAGATGGTTGCCGCCGCGTTGCGCGATGTCGGGGCAGATGTGGTGGGCGCGAATTGCAGCGTCGGGCCGCAAGGCGTGCTGAACGTGATCGCCGAGATGCACGGTGCGGACAAGGGTCTGCTAGCGGCGATGCCCAATGCGGGAATGCCCACCCACTACGACGGACGCACCTTCTACATTGCTACTCCCGAATACTTTGCCACCATGACCCCTGCGTTCGTCAATGCGGGCGTGGCCCTGCTGGGCGGTTGCTGCGGCACCACCCCGGCGCACATCAGCGCGATGCGGGCGGCGCTGCCCACCATGGAGGAAACGCCCACCCACCCCGCTACTACCCCCATCCTCATCCTCGAAAGCCCCGCGCCGGAGCAGGAGCTTGCTCCTGATGAGCCGCCTACTGGTCTGGCGGCCAAGCTGGCAGCGGGCCGATTCGTGGTCAGTGTGGAGATGACCCCCCCGCGCGGCCTCAACCCCACCAAGATGCTGCAAGGCGCGGAGATGCTATGCGCCGAAGGCGCAGACATACTGAATATGCCCGACAACGCCGCCGCACGGATGAGGATGAACTGCATCTCCGCCGCATTGCTGATACAACAGCGGGTTGGTCTCGAAGTAATCATCCACTTCACCCCGCGCGACCGCAACCTGCTGGCGCTGCAATCCGACCTGCTGGGCGCGCACGCGCATGGCATCCGCAACATCCTGGCGATCACCGGCGACCCCCTGCACAATGGTAGCTACGCGGGCGCGGCGGGCATCTGGGAGGTGGACAGTATTGGCGTGGTTGCCATCCTCAAGAAGATGAACGAGGGGCAGGATTGGGCAGGCAACTCGATTGGTGAAGCGGCCCGCTTCTTCATCGGGGTGGGCGCGAACCCCACCGCCGAGGATCTCTCCCGCGAGATCGAGCGGCTGCACCAGAAACTGGAGGCGGGCGCACAGTTCATCATGACCCAGCCGGTCTACGACCCCGCCGTGCTACGCAACTTCCTCGATGCGGTGGGGCCAATCAAAATCCCCATCCTGCTGGGGGTGATGCCCTTGCAGAGTTATCGCCAGGCCGAATATATCCACAACGAGCTGCCTGGCGTGGTTGTGCCAGAAGCGGTGCGTGAACGAATGAAAGCGGCGGGCGAACACGGCATGGCCGAGGGCATCGACATGGCCCGCGAGTTCGTGCAGACCAGTTGGGGTTGGGGTCAGGGTATCTACCTGATGCCCTCGTTTGGCCGCTACGAAATCGCCGCCCAGATCATGCGTACGGTCAAGGAGCAACTGGCCGCCAATACGCCTGTAATATCGTGATGCGTCTTTAATACTTCGTCTTTAATCCAGCCGCAGCAACGCCCGCCGCACCATATTGACCGCTGCCATCGCCCCCAGTCGCTTTACCTCGGCGCGTGGGTATTTGTAGAACTGCTCGATGGTGCGTACCTGGCCGCCAAAGTCCACGCTGAGGAAGACGGTGCCAGCCGCTTTGCCTTCCTGCTCATCGGGGCCAGCCACGCCGGTCGTGCCGATGCCCACATCTGCACCAGTGCGTTGCCGCGCCGCCGTCGCCATCGCCGCCGCGCACTGTGCGCTGATCACCCCGTGCTGCGCGATGATATCGGCTGGCACGCCCATCTGCTGCTTCAGTGTATTCTGGTAGGCGACAATGCCGCCATTGTACCACTTGCTGCTGCCTGGCACGTTGGTCAGGTTGTGGGCAATCAGCCCGCCGGTGAAGCTCTCCATTGTTCCCAGCGTAAGCTGGTGTTCCAGTAGCAGCTTGCCTACCGCCTGCTCCAGCGTCTCGTCGTTGTAGCCGTAGATGTAGGGGCCGAGTACCTCGCGCACCTGGTCGGCCAGTGCATTGACCATCGCCTCGGCCGCGTTGCGGGTGGCCGCCTTGGCCGTTGCCCGCAGGTGAACGCCATCCGGCTTGGCGTAGGGCGCAAGCGTCGGGTTGCTGCCGTCCATCAGGTGGCGCACCATCTCCTCCGCCGCCGACTCGCCGATGCCCACCGTCTTGATGGTCAGCGAGTATATGAGGCCGCTGCCCAGTTGCGCCAGTTGCGGCTCGGCCTCCGCCGTCCACATCCGCTTCATCTCGAACGGCACGCCCGGCATCGAAACGATGATGCGCCCCGCGAACGCGCCCTCTTGCGGCTGCGTCCACCAGCCAGGGGCGCTGCCGATTGGGTTGGGCAGGATGCGGGCCGAGGCAATCAGCGTAGCCTGCTTGACGTTCGAGGCTGGCATTGTGACACCACGCCGCGCAAAGCGGTCGCGCAATTGCTGCTCAAGCTCCGCCTGCACCACCATCGGCTCACCGATCACCGCTGCAATCGCCTCGCGGGTCAGGTCGTCGCTGGTTGGACCGAGTCCGCCCGTAGTGATCACCAGATCGGCGCGACCCAGGGCGCGGGCAATCGTTTCGCTAATTCGCCCTACGTTGTCTCCCACCTGCGAGATATAGTACAGGTCAATGCCCAGCGGGGCCAGCCGCTGCGCCAGCCAGCTAGCGTTGGTGTCGGTAATATCGCCGAGCAGCAGTTCGGTGCCGATCGAGAGGATCTCCGCTTTCACGTTTGCTCCTTATGTGATATGTAGAAGGTAGAAGGTGGAATGCAGAATATGTCATGCGTCTTGCGATTGGCCTGGTTATACCAATTAGCCGTGGTGCCGCTATAATTTCTGTAGGGGCGAACCGTTGTTCGCCCTGGCCCAATTTATACCATCTGCTCGGCTAATTGGTATTACATTGCACCTGGGCGAGTGCAACCCGCCCTACAGCTATCTAATTCGTTTATTCGCTTTCACGAGATTCCGTTGGCTGAACGCCCATTCGCCAGCCAGCCTCAGCGCCGCTGTGAGCCAAGCTGCTGCATCAGCCCGTTGATCAGCCAGTAGCACAACCCCGCTACGCCCAGCCAGAGAAAAAAGTCGCCCAACAAGGCCAGCGGCTGCCATTCGTACACATGGGGCAGCGTACTTGCGGTGAGGGGGCCAAAATTGCCTGCGGCATCAATCGGGTTGTAAACCGCGCTGACATCAAGCAACAGCACAAAAGGAAAGCCGTGCGTCACTACCTGGGTGTGGGCCAGCCCAGGTAGGGCCGGGTTTTGTTCAAGCCCTGAGCTAACAATTTGCGTGTCGCCCGCGACATAGCATAGCGCCCAGAGTGGCAGCGCAATCGCCAACGTGTATGCCAGGACGTTGGTCAGCTTACGGCGGGGCAGCGCGGGTTTGTGCGGGGTATCACTCATGCGCTGATTATACTACACCAGCAGGATTTGGCGCGGTGGCAACCCGCGCCAGGCTGGCTTGTATCTGCCCCTGCCAGCGCTGATTGCCGATGCTGCGGGCAATGTCGAGCGCATGGTCGAGATATGCGGCGGCCTCTGGGGCAACGCCGAGGTCGAGGTGCAGCACGCCGAGCCGCTCCAGCCAGACCCCCTCATCGTAGCGATTGCCGATCTGCCGCGCAATGTCGAGCGCCTGCGAGTAGTAGGTGAGCGCGAGGGCAAAGTCGCTGCGTTGGTGGTAGACCCAGCCGAGGTTGCCCAGCCAGTTGTTTTCGCGCTGCCGTTCGCCCACCTTGCGGGCAATCGCCAGCGCTTGCTCCGAGTAGTCCAGCGCCTTCTCCAGTTCGCCCTCGATGCGCCAGGCCCAACCCAGGCTGCCCAGCCAGCCGCCCTCGTTGGCAACATCGCCAAGCTGCCGTGCGATATCCAGCGCCTGCGTCAAGTGTTCAATCGCCTGATCCGCCTCTCCCAGTCCGATATAACCCCAGCCAATGTTGGCAAGGTTGTAGCCCTGGCCCTCAAGATAATCAAGCTCGCCACAGATGGTGAGCGCCTGGCGGTAATAGTCAATCGCTTGCACCATCTCGCCCCGCAAGCGGTAGGCGTTGCCGATGTTGCTCAGGCAATACTCCTCAAGCTGGCGGCTACCCAGCTTGCGGGCTAGCGTCAGCGCCTGATCGTAATGGGCGAAGGCGACAGGTACCTCGCCCATTTCGCGGTGCGCCCGCCCCAGCCTGATGTGCAGGCCACACTGCGCCTCGCGGTCGCCAAGTTGCTCCGCCAGCGCCAACGCCTGGCGGGTATACTCAAGCGCAGCGGGCAGGTCGGCGAGGTTGAAATTGACCGCCCCCAGCTGGCCCAGGACGTTCATCTGCTCCCCAGCTTCGAGATGTGGTGGTAGCTGCTCGTACAGGCGGCGGAAGGCGGTGTACTCGCCCCAATGGAGCAGCGCGCCGCCAAAGGTAAGCTCATCAGCGCCACTCTGGTAGACAAGCAGGTTGGTCAAAGCGTAGGCGGCGAGATAGTTCTGCGCCTGCAGATAGTGATAATGGGCATCAAATAGACTATGCAGGTCAGACAGACCGTGCGGCTGCGCGGGGCGAGGCAGGTCAGCATAATAATGGCCTGCCTGCTGGTGATACTGGCGGCGATGCTCCAACAGCAGCGTATTGTAGGCCACCTCCTGGATGAGCACATGCTTGAAGCTGTATTCATCCTCGTCCACCAGCCGCACCAGCTCGCGCCGCTGCAACTCTTGTAGCGCGTTACCACCCCCCAGCACGTTTGCGTCGTCCAGTATATAGCGGAGCGCAGCCGCACGGAAGCGACGGCCCAGCACCGCAGCGACCTGAAGCACATGGCGGGGCAACGCGGGCAGCAGGTCGATGCGGGCGCTGATTACCCCAACCAGGGTGGGTGGCACTGCTACGTACGCTACACTGTCATGCACTCGCCAGATCTCGCCATCGTGGTAAAGCGCGCCCTGGTCAATCATCGTGCGCACTACCTCTTCGACGTAGAAAGGGTTGCCCTCGGCCCGCGCCAGGATCGACTGGCGCACTGCCTCTGGCAGACCCTCCACCCGTAGCAGCGCAGCGATAAGCGCATTGCTGTCACCCGCGCTGAGGGGCTGCAGGTAGATGGTCAGGCTGGCAGGTGGCGGCGGCGCAGCATCGGTTGCGGGGAGCTGGGCGGGCAGGCGGTGCGGCGGGCGCAGCACAGGCGCTTGATCCAGACTGGCGATTGCCGCCTGCACCCGCTGCTGCCAGCGCAGGTTGCCGATCTGCTCGGCGATGGTGTGGGCAGCGGTCAGGTATTGCGCCGCCTCCTGCCGCTGGCCCAGTTCGTGGTCGAGCAGGCCGAGGCGCTCCAGCCAGACCCCCTCATCGTAGCGGTTGCCAATCTGCCGCGCAATGTCCAACGCCTGGGTATAATAGACGCGGGCGCGGGCGTAATCACCAAGTTCGTGATAGATCCAGCCGAGATTGCCCAGCCAGCTTTCCTCACGTTGCCGTTCGCCCACCTTGCGGGCAATCACCAGCGCTTGTTTGGAGTAGTCAATCGCCTTCTCCAATTCACCCGCCGCCCGGTAAGCCCAACCGAGACTGCCCAGCCAGCCGCCTTCGTTGTGCTGATCGTTAATCTGGCGCGATATGTGCAACGCCTCAGTCAGATAGGCAATCGCCTCGTCCGGCTTGTCCAGGTCAATATAGGCCCAGCCCAGGTTGGCCGCCGCATAGCTCTGCCCTTGTGGATCGCCAAGCTCTCTGGTAATCGCGATCGCCTGGTGGTAATAGCTGATCGCCTGCTCCGGCTGGCCGAGGCTGCGATAGGCATTGCCGATGTTGTTGTACCAGCGTTGCTCCAGGCTACGGTTGCCCAGTTCAACCGCCAACTGGGAGGCGCGGGCATAGTGTTGCAGCGCAGCGGGGATGTCGCCCAGTTCGCGGTGGATGCGACCCAGGTTGCCTTGCATCACGCATTGGGCGGTAAGGTCGCCTAGCTGCTCGGCCAGTGCGACGGCCTGCTGCGTGTATCCCAGCCCCCGCTGCAATTCGCCCAGCGCCATAAAATTGACCCCCAGCCTGCCCAACACCTCGACACGGGCGCTGCCCTCCAAGTGCGTAGCTAGTTCTTCGTACAGCGCATGGATGGTGCCAATTTCGCCCCACAAATGCAGGGCATCATCGAAGCTGAATGGTTCGCCATCCAGATAATCAACGGTGAGGTTTGTCAGTTCATAGGCGGCCTGATAGCTGTGCGCCTGCATATAATGGTAGAAAGCATCGAAGAGGTTGTGTACGTCGGCCACCGCCTGGGGATGGGCCGGGCGAGGCAATGCGGCATAGTAATCGCCAGCCCGCTGATGATAATGCTTGCGATGCTCGAGTAGCAGGGTGCTGTAGGCTACTTCCTGGGTCAGGGCGTGTTTGAAGCTGTACTGATCGTCGTCAAGCGGGCGCAGTAGTTCGCGCCGCTGCAACTCCTGCAAGTCAGCGTCAACCGCAGCGGCAGGTATGTCGGCAAGTGTATAGCTGAGGGCGTGAGCGCGGAAGCGGCGACCCAATACCGATGCGACTTGCAGAATGTTGCGCTCCTGGGGGGGCAGCAGGTCGATACGGGCGCTGATCACCCCAACCAGGGTGGGCGGCACTTCCACCGCCGTGACATCAGGATGCGAACGCCATACTTCACCGTCGCGGTAAAGTAGCCCCCGATCGATCATCGAGCGCACTACCTCTTCTACATAGAAGGGATTGCCCTCGGCGCGACTAAGGATCAGCTGACGCACCGACTCGGGCAGCCCCTCGACATGGAGCAACGCGGCGACCAGGGCATTGCTGTCATCCGCGCTGAGGGGTTGCAGGCTCACGGTTGCGCCAGTTTCGCTGCCCAGGATACGTCGCTTAATCAACTGCTCCCCGCCGCTACCATCGGGACGACAACTGGCGATTATGAGCAGGCCGCTGATCGGGGGCATAGCGAGGATGGTGTCGAGTAGTTCGAGCGAGGCGAGGTCGGCCCAGTGCAGGTCGTCCAGCACGATGATGGTAGGCTGTTGGATGGCGGCAGCACGCAGCAGGCTTTGCACGCTCTGTTCGATGCGGCGCTTGCTCTGGCTGGCATCCTCCGCCTCACTGCTGATACCCAGCAAGCGGCTGAGTCCCGCCTGGGTCTGGTC
Source organism: Chloroflexota bacterium (assembly GCA_025355955.1). Classification (GTDB taxonomy): domain Bacteria; phylum Chloroflexota; class Chloroflexia; order QHBQ01; family QHBQ01; genus QHBQ01. The sequence goes on along the minus strand of JANXYP010000311.1, from coordinate 4,253 downwards.
CAGCCGCGCCACACCCAGCTTCTGCAATGCGGCACGTAGCTGAACCGTAGCTCCGCTGGCTCGTGGTGGGCTGAAGCCGCAGAGGGTAGCAACGATCTCGCGCCAGGGGTAGTAATCGAGCCGCTGGCCGTAGCTGAGGCAGCGGCCCTCAGCCCACTGGGGAGCGGTTGGCTGCTGCGCGGCAAACTGGCGCAGTTCGGCCAGCAGGCGACTCTTGCCCAACCCCGGCTCACCCAGCAACGCGACCACCCCGCCCGCCTGCGCCAGCCCGCTGACAATTGTCTGCAGTGCGGCGAACTCCGCGTCTCGGCCAATCAGCGGCGCTTGCAGGCTGCTGATGCCGCGCACTTGGTTGGTCGCCACCTTTGACCCCATCAGGCGATAGATCGACACCGTCGCCGCTTTACCTTTGATCGCGGTGGGGCCGAGCGGCTGCCAGTCGAAAAGCGGCGCGGTCATCTGGTAGGTAGTCTCGCCGACGGCAATCTGGTTGTAACCGGCCAGATCTTGCAGGCGCGAGGCTAGGTTGACCGCATCGCCCATCACCGTGTAATCCTGATTGACCAGCCCCGCGCCCATCTGTCCGGCTACCACTAGCCCGCTGTTGACCCCGATATGCAGGGCCAGCGGCTGGGGCAGGCTGGTGTGTTCGGCGTTGAACGCGATGATGCGCTCGATCATATCCAGGGCCGCCCGCAAGGCGCGGGCAGGGTCGTCCTCGTGGGCGACGGGAGCGCCGAATAGCGCCATCATCGCGTCGCCCATATACTTGTCAATCGTGCCGTCGAAGGCTTTGACCGAGGCGGTAAGCAACTCGAAGCAGGCTTTGGTGTAGCTGACTACCTGTTCAGGGTCGAGTTGCTCGGCGATGGCGGTGAACCCCGCGATGTCGGCAAACAGGATGGTTACCCACCGCCGCTCATCATGCCTGATTGAGCGCGGCGCAGCGGGCGCTTGCAGTTGTGCGCCGCAATTGCCGCAGAAGCGCTGGTTGGCCGGGTTAGTGGTCTGGCACTGGGAACATTGCATAATGCTGGCTTCCTCATAAGCTGAAGCGAGTAACTTCGGAGCATGGATTTCTGATAAGCCAGCCCCATTATAACCCAAATGCGGCTGGCGTGCATATCCTGTTCACCAGCGGACCTGGTAGCTGGTCGGGATTCTCAACATCCCTCATCGTTGATTTTTACCTCGACTGCTTCCCAGCACCCCACACCTAGCGCCAGCACTCAGCGCTTGCGGGGTGTGTTACGAGTTATTGGGTAAACGTAGGGGCGGGCGGTGGCCCGCCCTGGTGAGCGAACAAGCTAAACAATAACTTGTAGTACACCTGCGCTTGCGGTGCGGCTTGACCTGCGTCACAGACAAGAGTAGAATAGTCGCAGTTTGCATCGGTATGCTGGCCCATATTTTGCGGTAAAGGGGTTGGAAGGGAAGGGGAGCGGTTTGGTCAAACTTATCATCCAGATACCCTGCTTTAACGAGGAGCAGAGCCTGCCCGCCGTGATGCGCGATTTGCCAAAGAGCATCCCCGGCGTGGATATAATCGAAACGCTGGTGATTGACGATGGCAGCAAGGATCGCACCGTCGAGGTGGCCCAGCAGTTGGGGGTCAATCACATCGTTCGCCATGTGGGCAACAAAGGGCTGGCCGCCGCCTTTCAGACCGGGCTGAACGCCTGCCTGCGCCACGGCGCAGATATAATCGTCAATACCGATGGCGACAACCAGTACCCAGGCGAACAGATCCCGGCGCTAATCCAGCCGATTTTGGCGCGGCAAGCCGACATGGTAATCGGTGATCGTCAGGTGCAGAACGTGGAACACTTCAGCGGGCTGAAGAAGCGGCTGCAGGGCTTTGGCAGTTGGGTGGTGCGGCGGGTGTCGGGAACCGAGGTGCCGGATGCGGTCAGCGGTTTCCGCGCCTTCAGCCGCGAGGCCGCGCTGCAATTGAATGTTATCACCAACTTCACCTACACCACCGAGACGATTATCCAGGCGGGCAAGAAAAACCTGGCGGTGGCCTATGTGCCGATCAGCGTCAACCTGGTCACGCGCCCCTCGCGGTTGATGCGTAGCACCTGGGATTTCATGAAGAAGCAGGGCAGCACCATCCTGCGGATGTTCGCCCTTTACGAGCCGCTCAAGATATTCTTCTACGTTTCGCTAGTGTTCCTAATTGTGGGCGCGTTCTACATCGTGCGCTTCGGCTACTGGTACTTCTTCAACCATACCGAGAGTGACCGCCATGTGCAGTCCACCATCTTCGGCACCACCGCATTCATGCTGGGCATCATTATCTTCCTGTTCGGCATTGTCGCCGACGTAATTGCCGCCAGCCGCCGCCTGACCGAGGAAAACCTGTACCGCTCGAAAAAGATGGAACTGGAGATGCAGAAGCTGCTCGATGCCCAGCAGCAGACCCAGTTGGAGATCCTGAAGTTGCGTCAGGAGCTAGCGGCCGGGGATGGTGCGCCGCCGCCGCCCTTCCCCTCGGCAAACGGCAGCGCCGTGCCGCCGGAGCGGTTGGTTACTGGCGAGGTACCGCTTCTACCGGATATAAGCGAACAGTGAGGCAATAAAATGGCAATTCAGATACAAGCACCACCGTCCACAGAAGCCGAGACCCAGCCGCGCAAACTGGCGCTAACCTCGATTCGCCCGGCCAACCTGCTCTCCTTCGCCCCCGACACTGAACCGCTAACCTTGGAGCCACTCAACATCCTGATCGGCGCGAACGGCTCTGGCAAGTCCAACCTGCTCGATGCTATCGGCCTGCTGCAAGCCGCTGCCGTGAACGATTTGACCGAGCGGGTAGTTGTAAATGGCTTTGGGGTCTCAGAGTGGATTTGGAAAGGCTCAGGGGCGGAGAAGGTAGCAAGTCTAGAAGTAACTATACCTTATCCACAAGGCGACTTCATTGTGGGTAATGAGATACTACGTTATCAGCTTAGATTTGAAGAAGGTAAGAGTCACGAGCTTCGAATTATAGATGAGCGTCTAGAAGATGCTGAATCTGATTCTTCTAACAAGCTGCAATCTTATCTTTTTTATACTAATTCGAATCCGATGGTAAGCCCGAGGAGCAATCTAGGACCGTTCCAGAGAGGTGTATCTCATTCTGTAAACAAGCACAATCCTCAAGAGTCCGTATTGGCTCAATACTGGTCTTCAGAGTCGTATCTAGAGCTTGGTTACGTTAGCACTCTATTCGCCACATTTCGCCTGTACCGCGATTGGAGCTTTGGCCGCAACTCGGCAGTGCGGAATTCACAACGGGTTGGAATGCTTGGTGATCAATTGGATGAGAACGCTAGCAATCTTGTCCTTGTTCTCAATAATCTTAAGGATGAAGTTGTGGGTGATAGACTCACCGATTATCTAAAAGAGTTTTTGGGCGATGCGAGAAGAGTTAGCACCAAAATCTTCGGCGAATATCTTCAACTCGGCGTTAGCGAAGGAAAGCTTAAGACCACCACCCCTGCTGGTCGCCTCTCCGATGGTACGCTGCGGTGGCTGGCGCTGCTGGCGGTGTTGCTACACCCCACGCCGCCACCGCTAATCTGTCTGGAAGAGCCAGAGTCAGGGCTACACCCTAACATCATCCCTGTACTGGCCGAATTGCTTCTCGACGCTAGCCAGCGCACACAGGTGGTGGTAACGACCCACTCGCGGGGGCTGGTGGATAGGTTCACCGATAATCCTGAGTACGTCGTGACTTTCGACAAAGAGGATGGCGCAACTAAGATGCAACGGCTGCCATCCATAGGAGAGTTGCGTGACTGGCTTGACGAATATGAGTCGCTGGGACCACTGTGGGCAAGTGGCTTGATTGGAGGGAACAGATTTTAATGGCAAAGCCCAAACCAACCAAAATACGCATATATGTAGAAGGCGGGAGTATCGGCCGAAGCAACAACTCTAGCGATGTGGATGCGCTAAAGCAGAGTTTTCGCCGCTTCTTCAGGGAAATGATGACCCAACCACCGGAAGTAACTCCCACTGGTTCTGGCGGTAAGACGCTCTCTAAGTTCAGCGGGGCGGCGCAGCATAGCGATGTTGAGATTCCACTGCTGTTGATTGACAGCGAAGGCCCAGCCCCAAATCCTGATGAGATAAGATTTAAGCAATTCCTCTCTGATAAGGGACAGCGAAGTAAAAACAAGAGGTTGCTAGCTGATATTAGAGAGGATCAAATCTTCCTGATGGTACGGTGTATGGAAGCATGGTTTTTGGCGCACAAGGAAGGACTT
>JANXYP010000292.1 GCA_025355955.1 Chloroflexota bacterium | reverse complement strand
CGCCACTGCCCGGCTCTGGCGCGGCGCTCTCCAAATGCTCATCCACAATCCGAAGCTCATCGCCAGCGGCGGTGAAAGACAACTGATAGCGCAGCCACTCGTTGGCGCGGCCCTCACCTGTGGGGTAGCGCAACACTACCTCGATGGCGGCAACTGGCGGCTCTTTACCCTCGCGGCTCATCCACAGCCACTCGCGTACCCCGCCACTACTTTGAAACATGGCGGAGAGGTCGTACGGCGCGGTTTGGAGCAGCCCTATCGCTTCCATGAAGTTCGACTTGCCTGAGCCATTTGGCCCGATTATGAGGTTTAGCGATTCAAGAGGCAAGCCTTTACCTTCCGGGCCAATACCTTCTGGCCCGAACGATAGCAGGTTCTTGATGTTGATGCTTTTGAGCGCGATGCTCATTGCTTGCCCTCTCCCTGCCTCTCCCAGTGGGAGAGGGGGTTGTCACTACTTGCGCGTAACCGGCGTTAGGGTAATTACCTTGCCCTGGCTGCTGCCGTTGCTGGTAGCAAGCTGGGGTAGGCGGCCATAGCCTGGTTCAAGTCTGCGCCGCTGCTGGATGGCAACCAACGCCTCATTGCGGCCAGTGGGGTCGTTCTGGTTCAGGATCGCCTCCATGAACTCGTCGCGGAAGAGTTCGATGGCGCTCAACGTCGGCAGCGGGGCGGCCTGGCCCAGCCCGCACAGCGACATACTGATGACGTGTTCGCTCCACTCCTTCAGCGCGTCCATATCTTCCACCCGTCCCAGGCCGGTTGCGATGCGGTCGAGGATGTCGAGCAGACTCTTGGTGCCGATGCGGCAAGGGACGCACTTGCCGCAGCTTTCGTAACGATTAAAGCGCATCCAGTAGCGGGTCATGTCGACGATCGAAACGCTATCGTCGTAGACGACGAAGCCGCCGCTGCCCAGCACACCCTTGACGCTGCCCATGTCCTGTGGACCATTATCGAAGGTAAGTTGCAGGTCGAGGTGCTGATCGAGCATCAGGCCACCGGAGGTGCCACCGGTCTGGATCGCCTTGAAGGGGCGATCGTTGCGGATACCGCCGCCAACCTTGAACACGATGTCGCGCATCGTGGTGCCGAGTGGCACTTCGCTGAGGCCAACGTACTTGGGCAAGCCCATCAGCGTGACCATCTTGGTGCCAGGCGATTTCGCGGTGCCGAGCGCGAGGAACCAGTCTGCCCCGTGCCTGATGATGTCCGGCACGTACATCATGGTCTCCACGTTGTTGACGCAGGTGGGCTTGCCAAACACTCCGGCTTCGACGCTGCGCGGTGGCTTGGTGCGCGGCATCGCTCGCTGCCCCTCGATGCCGAACTGCAAGGCGCTGGCCTCACCGCTGATGTACGCGCCACCGCCCATGTACACCTGGATGTCCAGGTCATAACCGCTGCCCAGGATGTTCTTGCCGAGGAAACCGGCGGCGCGGGCCTGCTCGACCGCGTGTTCCATGGTGCGAATCGCAAGGGGATATTCGTCGCCGATGTAGATGTAACCGATGTGGCTGCCGATCGCGAACGCCTCGATAATCATGCCCTCGACCAGCATATGCGGTTCGCCTTCCATAATGCGCCGGTCCTTGAACACGTTCGGCTCACCTTCGTGCGCATTGCATACTACGTACTTGGGTTCACCTTTGGCGTTGCGTGCGCCCTCCCATTTGGTGCCAGCGGGGAAGCCTGCGCCGCCTCGCCCGCGCAGATTCGACTTCTTGATCGTGTCAATGATGTCGGTGGGCGGCATATCGAATAGCGCCTTGGTCAGCGAACCATAACCCCCCCGCCCAATATAGTCGTAGATGTTGCGGGGGTTGACGTAGCCAAAGTCGCGCATCAGGATGCGTTGCTGCACCTCGTAGAAGGGCAACTCCTTCGCCAGCGGGATGTCGCCTACGCGGACGGTGCCGCCATCCCAGGCCTCGTGACCGTAGACGCACAGTGGCACGATGTCTTTGACCGGATCGCCGCTCATCCCGCCCCGCTCGTCACCGACAATGGCGCGGTCAATCAGCGCGCCTACCTTGTCGGCGGTAATGATCTGGTAGGCGATGCGCGGGCTGCCCGGCTTGATGATGTCCACCACCGGCATAGCCCAGTTGGTACCCATCTCGCTGACCACGCGCACATCGGCGGCAATGCCGCGCTGCTTTAGTTGGTTGACGAATTCGAAATAGACCTTCCACGCACCGTGGGCCACGCTACTGCTGCTGATACCGATCAGCACGGTGGGCCGCGCGACATTGTTGTACTCGCGCTGCCAGCGGGCGGTTTCGTCCTGAGCCACCTGCTCGAAGTCGGCGCGGCTGCTCATCTTCTCGACCGCACGCTCCGCGCCGGTGGTCATGTCTATGCTGCTCATGCTCATAGGTGTTCTCCAATTGCAGATTGCAGATTGCAGATTGCAGATTGTTGTACGAAGATTGCAGCTGCTGGTCTGTTCAAGTATAATCTGCAATCTTAAATCTATAATCTGCAATTACCTGGTGTCGGCATTGCCGCTGTTGGGCTGCGGGCCTGATTGCGCGGTTTGCTCGGCCTCATACTCGGTCAGGCTAGGCGCACGTTCGCTGATTTGGGCCACGTTGGCGGTGCTAGCATCGCCGCTGTTGGGCGCTGGGGCGACCAGCGCGTATTGGGCATCGCTGCCAGGCGCGGCCAGTTGGTCCGCCGCATCGTACTCCTGGCGATTGAGCTCATCAATAAGCTGGTTCATCCTGGCCTCGTCAACGAAGCCGTAGAACTCGCCATCCAACTCGACCAGCGGCGACCACTCGCAAGCGCCCATGCAGGTAGAGAATGGCTGGAAGGTGATCTTGCCGTCGAAGGTGGTTTCGCCCGCGCCGATGCCTAGTCGCTCTTCGACCACCCGCCGTAGCCTGGTGGTGCCAGTAGTGTAGCAGCCGGAGCCTTCGCACAGGAAGAGGCGATGCTTGCCACCGGGCCGCCACTTGTAGATCCAGTAGAAGGTCAGTGAGGAGTAAACCTGGGTGGGGCTGAGGTTCAACTGGTGAGCCACCTCATAGCAGGCCGCCTCGTTAACGAAGCCATATTCCTCCTGGATGCCCTGAAACACCGGCATCAGCGCCTCTTCAGGGCTGATGTTGCGGTACTGGTCGCAGATCTCGCGCACGCGGCTGAGGTCAATCTCCCGCGCTACGGCATAATGATGGGCCTGGTCGCTCATAATCCCCCTCCGCGGTAATGGTGAATGGTAAATGGTAAATTGTTGGGTATCACTGATAGGTACGACATTCAAGAAATATAGCATTTACCATTCACTATTCACCATTCACCATTCCGTGTCAGCGGTCAACTTCGCCAAGTACGATGTCAATGCTGCCGATTACGGCGATGAGGTCGGCGATCATCGCGCCCTCGGCCATTACCATAATGCCGCCCAGGTTGACGTAGGATGGGGAGCGCACCCGACAACGGTATGGGATGCTGCCGCCGGTGCTGCACAGGTAGTAGCCTAGTTCACCCTTGGGGCTTTCAACCGCGGCGTATACCTCGCCTGCCGGTGCGTTGAAGCCCTTGATGGTGATGATGAAATGGCGCTGCATCGCCTCGATGCTGCTCATAGTCGCGTCGCGGCTGGGCAGGCTGATGTGAGGGTCATCGGTCATCACCGGGCCGTCGGGCAACTGGTTGATCGCCTGCTCGATGATCTTCAGGCTCTGGTTCATCTCCTCGATGCGTACCAGGTAGCGGTCATAAACATCGCCGTGGTTGCCCAGTGGCACCTCGAATTGCATCCGGTCGTAGACGGCGTAGGGGTGGGCCTTTCGCACATCGTAGTTGACCCCGCTGCCGCGCAGGCTCGGCCCAGTCAGGCCATAGCTAATCGCTTCTTCGGCGCTGATTACGCCAATACCTTTGATGCGGCCCAGGAAGATGGGGTTCTCCTTCAGTAGCGACTGATATTCTACCAGATGTGCGGGCATCATGCGGAGGAAATCCTGCACCCGCTCCTTGAACGCGGGCGGCACATCCTGGGGCAACCCGCCCACGCGCATCGCGTTGAGGGTGAGCCGTGCGCCGCAGTACATCTCGAAGATGTCGAGGATCGACTCGCGTTCGCGCATCGAATAGAGGAAGACGGTGATCGCGCCGATGTCCATCACGTGGGTGCCGAGCCAGAGCAGGTGGCTGGCAATGCGCTGCAACTCGCCGAAGATGACGCGCAGATACTGCGCCCGCTCCGGCACCTCCACGCCCAGCAACTTCTCAACCGCATGGCAGAAGGCGTGTTCGCTGGTGAAGGCGGCCACGTAATCCATGCGGTCGGTGTAGGGGATGAACTGGTTGTAGAACATACTCTCGCCCAGTTTCTCCATGCCGCGATGCAGATAGCCGGGGTCGACGGTGATGCGGTTGACCACCTCGCCCTCGATGTCGAGCAGCAGGCGCAGCACGCCATGGGTGCTGGGGTGTTGTGGCCCCATATTGAGGGTCACTTCCTGGCGGAAGATGTCTTTGGCGGGGTCGATCAGGGTACGCTGATCGCCTGCGCTGGGCATCAGCCCGTAGCCCGCCAGTTCGTTGGTGCTTTGCTCAATCGAATTAGCCATGGTAGCCCTCCAGCGGATAATCTTTACGCAGCGGGAAGCCCTCCCAGTCCAAGGGCAGCAGGATACGTTTCAGTTCGGGGTGGCCGTCGAAGATGATGCCGAACATATCGTAGCACTCGCGCTCTTCCCAATTTGCCGCCGCCCACACTCCCACCGCTGAGGCGATCTTCTCGTCCTCGCCCACCGCTGCCTTGACTCGCAGGTGCTGGTTGTAGACCAGCGAGTTTAGTTCGTAGATCACGTCAAAGCGCTGTTCGCGCTCCGGCCAGTCGGTGGCGGTCAGGTCGGTGAGCATATTGTAGCGCAGATCGGGGTCATCACGCAGGAAGGTCAGCACCTCGATATTCCGCTCTTTGGGGATGCGGATGGTGGTCTCGCCGCGAAAGTGAATGACCTCCTGAATCACAGCGGGGAACTGGGCGGCTACCTTGCGGACCGCCAGTTCCTCAAGCTCGGCGCTTAGTTCAGTAGCGGTGTATTGCTGGCTGTTAGTTGCGTCCATCGGCGGCCACTCCATGTCCGTAATCGGGGGTTGCCTGCCGCGCCTGCACGTCAATCGGCTGGCGGGCAATGCTCTCGCCCTTGATCTTCTCCATCAACTTGAGGATGCCGAAGCTCTGCGCTTCAGGGTTGGGCGGGCAGCCTGGCACGTAGATGTCCACTGGCACGATCTCGTCAATGCCCTGCACGGTGGCATAGGTGGGGAACGGGCCGCCACTGCTGGCGCAGTTGCCCATGGCGATGACCCAGCGTGGTTCGGCCATCTGATCGTAGATGGTGCGTACCACTGGCCCCATCTTGTAGGTGACGGTGCCGGAGACGAGCATAACATCGCTCTGGCGCGGGCTGAAGCGATAGAGCATCCCGTAGCGCTCCAGAAAGTCGAAGCGGCTGATGCCCACCGCCATTGTCTCGATCGCGCAGCAGGCGGTGCCGAGGATGAGCGGCCAGAGTGACGAGGTGCGCGCCCAGTTGAACAGAAAGTCCACGGTCGTAGTGATCAGGCCGGGCTTGAAGCGATTATCTATGAAAGCCAATCCAATGCTCCTTTCCGCCAGGCGTAGGCGTAACCAATCAGCAGCAAGACGATGAATAGCACCATCTCGACCAGACCGTACCAGCCGATTGAGCTGTAGGCCGCCGCCCAGGGATAAAGAAAAACCGCCTCAATGTCGAACACCACGAACAGCATGGCGATGACGTAATAACGCACCGTGTAGCGCTGCTGCGCGGAGCCAACCGGCGGCATACCGCTCTCATAGGTGGTCAGCTTGGCGGCATCGGGCTTGTGCGGACGCAGGGCCGCGCCCAGGTTGACCATCACGATGCCGAGCGCCAGCGCCACGGTGAGATAGAGGCCGATGGGAACCCACGAATCAATGTCTTGCATCTGGGCTACCCCCTTCGTGAGGGAACGCGCAACCCGTTGGTTGCGCCTGCGACACCGGCTTACCGTGCCAATATCTATGACGGATGTCGGTATCAGTTTGTGACATAAAATACAAACTTGCAAGGCTAATTATAGCACAATTCGGGCCTAATGTCTATAGGCGGAGGGTGAGAAACAAACCTCTACGGATTGCACACCATTAGCCCAGCATCGCCGCATAATCCTCAGACGAAGGCGGCCATGGTTTCCCGCTTTGTATCCACCGTAGCACACTAATCAGCCGCTTGAAGTGTGGTGATGCTTTCTCAACTTTATGCGGGTCAATATAAGCTATGATCTCGAAGGCGTGATACTTCTCATATCTTCGGCGTTTCTCTGGTCGTTTGTGTTCATCGGCCTTTGCCAAGGCTTTGTTTATACTGGCGTATATTTCATGCCGATCTACATCCTCAACCTTCTGTCTGCCTTTTGGTGGCAGATCGCTGGTGTCGAATTGGTTGCCTCCTCTGCGATAGTAGCTGGCAAGCCCCTCTTTGTCAGCGATAAACCATGTTTCGGTACACTGTACCATCAGAAAGATTTGATACTCTTCTGCCTCATCCAGTAGCCTGAGGTTCTTCGGCCTTTGGCCCTCACCGGAGAGGTATTGCTTAAACTTTATACCTTTTGGTTCTGGTGCTGGTCCTTCGCTATCAACCAAGAGTAGCACGATGTCCACATCATTGTCACTCAAGGCTCCACTGAACTTGGAAACAGCCTTGCCGCCAGACCCTTTAGGAGACACTTGCGGAGGGTGCGATAGGATTTTCTCAAAGAAGGTGTGGAAGCTGAGTTTCAATTTATCAACTCTAGCGGAGTTGCCCGTCTGACCAACGCTACCACCCTCAAGATAGATACGCACTTTTCGCGGCTTATTCATCAGAATCTGTTTCCTCCGATAACCCCACTGGCCCATAGGGGTCCTAGTGTCTCATACTCTTCCAGCCAATCGTGCAACCTGATCGGTTCAAGTCGCCTCATCTTCGTCGCACCATCCTCCTTATCGAACACTACTACGTACTCAGGGTTGTCGGTGAAGCAATCCACCAGCGCCCTCGAATGGGTAGTGACGACGATCTGGGTGCGCTGGCTGGCATCGAGCAGCAGTTCCGCAAGTATAGGGATGATGTTAGGGTGCAGCCCTGACTCTGGCTCTTCAAGGCAGATTAGTGGCGGTGGCGTGGGATTTAGCAGTACGGCAAGCAGCGAGAGCCAGCGCAGCGTACCATCAGATAGGCGACCTGATGGAGTTACACCTTTCAGTCCCCCCTCACTAATACCATACTGAAGGCGCTGACCAACTATCTTGGTGCTGACTCTCCTTGCATCCTCAAGAAACTCCTTGAGATATGAGGCTAGTCTATCCCCCACCTCATCGTCCTCTTTTAGGTTGTTAAGAATAATTCCTAGATTATCTGCATCCTCTGCCAGCTGATCCTCCAGCACACCTAGCCGTGGATCACCGCGCACCGCTGAATTGCGCCCAAAGCTCCAATCGCGGTAGTGTCGGAAGGCGGCGAAGAGATGGTTTATAAAATCAAGTTGAGGTGAGTCGTCGGTTGACCATCGTAGTGCTAGAGCGGATTCTTGTCTGTTGTCCGGGGTTGAGAGTTCAAGTTGTCCTACAACACCCGATTTATGTTTAATTGTGTACTTACCCTCGCTGTGGTACGACAAGAGCCGTGTTGTAGATCTACTATCAGCCGCCGTATCAGAATCAAGCCGCTCATCCACTACTCTAAGCTCATACCTCTTGCCTTCCTCAAACTCAAGCAAATAGCGTAGGATATCACCATTGTCCATGGTATTGTCTCTAAAGTAAGGTACAGTTACCTCTAGTTTCGCCGTTTTTTCAGCCCCTGAACCCCGCCAAATCCAATCGGCCACTCCACCACCCCGCTTTACGATGCGGTCTGTCAATTCACCCAGCGCAGCGGCTTGCAGCAGGCCGATGGCATCGAGCAGGTTGGACTTGCCAGAGCCGTTCGCGCCGATCAGGATGTTGAGTGGCTCCAAG
>JANXYP010000156.1 GCA_025355955.1 Chloroflexota bacterium | reverse complement strand
TAGGCGATAAGCATTAGTAGCACTTAAGCACTTGGAGCTACGCTCCCAACCCTCAGTAACTCGGCACGCGGCGGTTTTTTCCCCACCGCTACTGCCATTCACCTCTTGTAGGTGAGGTTTAGCTGATAAAAGGTTTTTGCGATCACCGGTTTTTACATTCCTACCGCTGCCGTGCTGAGGGTGCGGATGCGCGGCACGAAGATGGCGATGACGACGACCACGATGGCGCAGACTACTGCACCGATGCTGAGGGCAAGGGGCGCGCCGAAGCTCTGGGCCACCGCGCCCGCCTGCATACTGCCAAACGGCACCAGCCCCATGTTGCACAGCATCCACACGCTGAGGACGCGCCCACGCATCTGACTGGGAACGTTGGCTTGCAGCACAGTGTTGCCACTTGCCATGAAGGTAATCATGCCTGCGCCGAGGAAGGCCATCGCCACCATCGAGATGTAAAAGTTGGTACTGAGCGCGAAGACCAGCAGGGCGGCGGAGAAGGTGAAGAAGCCAATCAGGATAAGCATCCCCTTGTGCGGATAATCACTCTTGGCTGCCAGGGTTAGCGCACCAATCGTTGCGCCTACGCCCATGGCGGTCATTAGCGCACCCTGGCCCGGCAGCCCTACGTGCAGCACATCGCGGGCCATCACCGGCATTAGCATCGAATATGGGAAGGCGAAGATGGTCAGCACTGCGGCCATTGCAATCAGCATCATCAGGTCGGGGCGGCTTCGCAAGTAGGCCAGCCCATCCTTCAGGTTCTGCAGGCCACTACCAGTCGGCTGCCGCCCAGCGTTGCTGTTCACGATTTTAATCGTGAACAGGGCGAATATGACCGCCGCAAAGCTGAGGCTATTAATGAAGAAGCAGCCAGCAAAGCCCGCCAGCGCCACCAGGGGCGCGACCATCGAAGGGCCAATGATGCGGCTCATATTGAACTGCGCCGAGTTGAGCGCCACGGCATTGAGCAAATCCCTGCGCCCCACAATGTCAATCAGGATTGACTGATAGGCGGGCATATTAAAGGCATTGGTGGTGCCGATCAACACGCTGAGACCAATGATCAGCCAGATGTTGATCACATTAGTGAGGGTAAGCAGCGCCATAATCATGGTGACGGTGAGCAGCAGGCTCTGGGTCATAATCAGCAGGCGGCGCTTGTCACCGCGGTCAGCAACTACGCCACCCACCAGGCTGAAGAGCAGCACCGGCAACGAGGTGGCGAAGCTTACCAGCCCAACCATGAACGGCGAGTTGGTTAGCTGCAACACCAGGTAGCCCTGAGCGACAGTTTGGATCCAGCTGCCGATGTTCGAGGTGAATACGCTGGCCCAGAAGAGGCGATAATTGGCATTACGCAGGGCGCGGAACGAGGCAGGGATCCACAGCCAAGACTCGCGGCCCCCGGCCTCGACCTCACTGCCAGCTAGCGCGTCTACCGCATCGGTCTTTACCGACTCAGGCATGAAAGCAAGGGCCAACTCCGCATCCTTATTGTCAGGCATGGAAGTGATGATTACGGGTTGAACCGCCGCGCTCTCAGCGGTAGTGCTGCGGCTCTGCAATGATGCGGTCATTTTCATTCTCCAAAGATAGTTTTTATGATAGGAGTTCAGCAGGGCGAACAACGGTTCGCCCCTACGAAACACGTTCACTTTACGGCGCAACTGTATAACTGCAGTTAGCTGTGGTGCCGCTATAGATTGATTGAGCCAGGGCGAACAACGGTTCGCCCCTACGAAACACGTTCACTTTACGGCGCAACTGTGTAACTGCAGTTAGCTGTGGTGCTGCTATAGATGGAGGCAGGGCGAACAACGGTTCGCCCCTACAGAACTATAGCATCTCCTAGGCTAATTGGTATAACTGCAGTTATGATTGCACCGTCTCGCCCTCGATCTCGGTTAGGCGGGTGCGATAGTGGTTCAGCTTCTGCTCCAGTTCGCCGCGCATCTGTTCGAGCGCGACAATACGGCTGTTGATGATCGTCACTTGCTCCTGGGTCGCGGTGAGCAAGCCTTCCAGCTTGCGGCGGCGCGAAGCGGTGTCGGGGTGCTGGCGGTATTCATCACGGATCTGCTCTTTGGTCTCCTCGGCATCGAAGATGCGCTTGATACCCTCCAGCGAAAAGCCTAGCACGTTCTTTAGCTGAATAACCCGCTCGATGCGGGCAACCTCGTCGGGCGTGTACAAACGAAAGCCGCCGGTCATCCGCGACGGCGCGGGAATCAGACCGCGCTCCTCGTAATAGCGCAACGCCCGCTGGGTCAGCCCCAGCTTCTCGGCCACCTCGCCGATCTGCAGGTATTGCTCCTGCTCCTCGATGGGCTGGCTCTCAGGTTCGATTGTCATATTTGGCACTGCCATTTCCGGATAACTCCTTCGCGCTGGGCGACAACGGTTCGCCCCTACAGTCGTTGCTTGGTACTCATATTATACCAAACCTTGACGTTAACGTAAAGGTGATTGTCTACGTCATATCTACGTCTTTAGTCTTATATAATCGGTTTCGTGAGTTGCACGCTGCTTATGCAGATGCTACAATGGGGTAAATCACAATAAACAAGCCAACAAGGAGGAATAGCATAATGAAGATGATCAGTTTCAGCCTGGCAAACCGCGACGAGCGACGGCTGGGGGTGGTGCTGGACAATGCGACGGGGACAATGGTGGCAGAAATCGCGCCGCTGCAAAGGCTGTTCTTTACTGGCGCAGAGCGCGAACGGATGCTGCCCGAGCATCTTGACATGATTGGCTTCCTGGCGATGGGGGAGGAGGCGCAGCAGAGCGTAGCGTTGTTGCTCGACCATCTGCAGGCCGACCCCACTAACGCTAGCCGCGAACAGGGCGAGTTCATCCGTCCGCTCAGTGCGGTGCGGGTGCGCCCACCGATCGCCAAGCCCGGCAAGATCATCTGTATTGGGCTGAACTACCGCGACCACTGCGCCGAGCAGAACAAGCCCATCCCCAGCAGCCCGCTCATTTTCGCCAAGTATGCCAACACCATTATCGGCCCTGGCGACCCGATCATCACTCCGCCGCTGACCCAGGCGCTGGACTATGAGACCGAGCTGGCGGTGGTCATCGGCAAGGCGGGCAAGGGCATCAGCGAGGCCGACGCGCTGAACTATGTAGGCGGCTATATGATTATGAACGATGTGACTGCCCGCGACTTCCAGAGGCAGGATGGGCAGTTCGTGCGCGCCAAGACCCAGGATAGCTTCGCCCCTTGCGGTCCCTGGTTGACAACCACCGACGAGATCGCCGATGCCCAAAACCTGAGCGTGGACGGCTGGGTCAATGGCGAGCCGCGCCAGCATAGCAACACCATGCAGATGGTCTTTGGCGTGGCCTACCTGATCAGCTACATCAGTGCGGGCATCAGCCTGGAGGTGGGCGACATCATCATCACCGGCACCCCCGGTGGGGTGGGTGAGCACATGAACCCGCCCCGCTACCTCAAACCAGGCGATCTGGTCAGGATGGAGATCGGCGGGCTGGGTAGGTTGGAGAACCCGGTTTCCTGAATGGTAAAGGGTAAATGGTGAATGGTAAATGGCGAGGGTTGAGGTTCACTGCTAAACACTACGAATGGCAAAAACAAGGAGCGCCGACCCGAAGGTTGGCGCTCCTTGCTGGAACAATCACCTGATTACATAAAGCCCCATTGACCCGAAGGCCCGCAGGGCTTCATGTTTCTTCGATTGTCCTACCTAACGCCCTCGTTCAGAGGGCATCACCTGTCAGTCTGGTATCTCACGAACAGGACGTGAGGCTTGAGCAGAGGGAACATAAAGTTACTCCTTTCTTGCTCGTGCTGCCAGGTCACAGATGTGTCCTGGGGCAATACTTGCCTATATCTTACCATATTAATGTTGGTTTGTCAAGATCGATCGGACAATTTTCTAAAAAAGACGGTTATTATTACAACCGCAGATTAAAAGGCCAGCCAGCGGATTAGGTTCAGCGGGGAAGCGGAGAAAGCGGATGCCGTGCCACCACCCCAGCCCCACTTTAGTATTACAGCCTCAGTTGGCATAATAGGGCCAGAATGGTGTAGGGGCGAATCGCATACGCCCTGTCGCCCAGCGTCCAAGCCAATCGTAACTACCGCACCTTGCCTGGCAACTGAGGCTGTAATATTAGGATAACTACGGTTTTTATATACATGAAAGTGATATGCACAGCAGGTTTCACGGTACGCAAATTGCTTTAGAATATGAAGGCAGCAGCGGCGCGTGACACAATGATAGAAGTTGACGTTATAACCAGCGCATCAGCAAACGGCAGTTTAGCGCTAGAGGCTGCATAGAAATCAAAATCAGATAGGACTCAAGGAAGGAGACAGTAACATGGCTACAGTAGTAGGGTTGTTCCGTGACATGAGCCAGGCTGAACAGGCGATCAACGACTTGAAGGCGGCCGGTTACGACCCCAGCCGCGTTGGCGTAGTTACCCGCAGCAAGAGTGAGACCCAGGATGTGGTCGGCGATACCGGCGTACGTGACGCTGGCACTGCGGCGGGCATCGGTGCACTTGAAGGCGCAGTGGTTGGTGGCGGGTTGGCCGCGCTAATTGCCGCTGGCGTAATTGCCTCGGTACCCATTGTCGGCCCCATCGTGCTAGCTGGTGCGCTAGCCAGCCCCCTCGGCGCGGGTTTGCTCGGCGCAGTGGTTGGCGGCGCAACCGGCGCAGCCGCTGGTGGGTTGCTATCTGGGATGGGCGTTCCTGAAGAGCAGACTGCCTATTACCACAGCGCTATTGGCGCGGGCGGCATTCTGTTGACTGTCGATGCCACCGATGATAGCGATGCAGCCAACGCCCGCACCATCCTCAACAACGCGGGCGCAGAGAACGTCGAGAATCGCAGTGGTGGGGTTTCGACCACCACCGATGGCACCGCTGCCGCACCCGTTTACAGTGATACGGCTACCACGACCACCAATGGGCCGCATAACGTTGGCGCAGATACCGCTGGCGGCGCAGTGGCAGGTGGGGTCGCTGGCGCGCTCATTGGCGGGCCGGTGGGTGCAGTTGCTGGCGCAGCCCTGGGCGGCGCGGCTGGTGGTGGCGCAGGCGCAACTGCGAACGCTGCTGATCGCAACACTGCCACCACCAACACCTGGGATACCACTCCTGGCACCACTACCACCAACACCTGGGACAACACCACGAACGCTACTAATAACACTCCGGCCGATAAGCCCGCTGCCACCGCCGCTGGCGGGGCTGCCACGGGCGCAGTCGCTGGCGCAGTTGTTGGTGGGCCAATCGGTGCCGTCGTGGGTGGCGTGATTGGCGCAGCCACGGGCGCAGGCGCGGGCGCAGCAGTCAATGCGGCCGAGCATCACAACACCTACACCACCCCCGGCTCTGCAGTAGACAATGCCGCTTACAACACAGGCGCAGCCGCTGGCACGGTGGGTCATGAATTGGAGAAGCCCCTACCCGACCACAACCAGGTGGGTGGCGCAATCCAGGAGACATGGGGCAACGTGAAACGCGGTACTGGCGAGGCGCTCGGCAGCACCGGTCTGGCCGCCAGTGGCGAGAAGGATGTTGTTCAGGGCGAGGCAAGCCGCGCTGTGGGCGATGTTCGCAAAGAGATTGGCGACAGCCAGTCGTAACCCAACCCAGGCTGACAAACCAATAACGGTGCGGAGGGGCGGGCGATGGCCCGCCCCTTGCATATATCCTACGGCAAGGCGTAATTCCCGATTAGCCGGGTGGATCTCTCTTTTACTTTAGCCTAAAGGAGGCAAACAGAATGAGCGATAGCAACGCTCCCTTCAGCCCCGATAAGCCTAGCGATGCCGATGAGCAGCCCACTTATGCCAACGAAGCGATTAGCGGCGAGAGCGGCTACGGCGCGGGTGAGACTGGCAGCATCAATCGGGGCAGCGAACGCAGCGGCGTAAGCAGTGAACGCGGCGAGAGCAGCAACGCTGACGACCATGCGACGAGCAGTGGCGACGCAGCCCAGAACAAGGCTCGCGAGCTGGACAACGCCGAGGCAGCGGGCGAGATACTAGCCAATAGCGGCGAGGGCGCACGCTACTCCGAGGCCAATGTCACGGCGGGCGAACTGACCAACAGCGATCGCGGCTATGGCGCTGGCTTTGCGGGCGGCAGTGGCGCGGACGAGGCGCGCGGTTTCCGCACCTCATCAGATCCCGAATATGGTGAGCGCGACATGGGCTATGGCGACGATAATTCTTGAACTCCCCGAAGATGGGTCGAAGGTATGTTATACCAATTCGCCGAGGAGAAGGGTTTATCTACAGGGGCGCAGATTTATCGCACCCATCCGTTCTTAGCAGCGACATAGCGACATAGGTGTTTTTCCTATTAGCTGAGGTGATGCGATAGTTCTGTAGAGGCGAACCCTTGTTCGCCATGCCTCAATCTATAGCGGTGCCAAAGCTAATTGGTATAGGTCAAGCTCTCCCCGCACCAACCTACCCACAGGGAACCCCACAAGGGGGTTTCCCCGCTGGGGAGAGGCTTTTCGCTTATCGTATTAGCCGAGGTGATGCTATAGTTCTGTAGGGGCAAACCCTTGTTCGCCCTGCCTCCATCTATAGCGGCACCACAGCTAATTGGTATTACCCTATTTCAGAAACAAGTTGCCCCACGAGGTTGGATCATTATACGAACGGTGGGGTGAGGAGGAGAGCATCAGTTCCTGCACCGCTGCGCCGGGGGTGTCGGTGTCGCTGTAATCTATGTCAAAGCCGAGCGCCTTGCCAGCGGCGGGTTGGAAGTTGAGCGTAGTCCAGGGGATAGCCGCCTCAAGCAAGTAGTCGCTGCCGCGTGCGGTGGCAGCCACCTTGATGCTGGCGATTAGCGCGGGGTCGCGGTTGGTCCAGATATATGCTTCGGGGTGAATATTAGCAAAGTCGCCGGGTGAGAGGCCGATCTGGTAATCGTCGCCGTCCATTGCGGTGCTGTTGAAGTCGCCCGCCAAATCGGTGTCAAGCCAGAGTTCGACGTGATCACCTTTGTACAGATCGCCACCAGTCGAGGTTTGAACGTGAACGTTATCGGTAACGCTGACGGCCAGGTAGAAGTTCTGTGCATCCCAACCTTCGTATGATATGCCGCTGAGGTCGCCAGGGCCGCCCCATTTATTGCTACGCGGCAGGCCAGGGATGAGGTTGATGGCCGCATTGACCACAATACCCGAATCCTTTTGCCACTCGTTTAGCTTGCCGTCAATCACTGGAGGCGTGTCGAAGTGCAACCCAGTATAGTCAGGGCCATTGCGCGGGCGCAGCGGCCCATTATAGACAGCTGGAGTAACAGTAGGCTGGCCTGGGGTCACGTTCTGGGCGGTCACGTTGTGGGTGGGGGTGGCGGAACTGCCACTCGCGCCACTGGTGTTCGTCTGACCAGCCAGCACCAGGTAGGCGATCAGTGCGGCAATCAGCAACAGCAGGCCGAGGAAGGCGATCCAGAGACCGAGGTTGGACGAGCGGGCAGGTTGCCCCTGCGGTGGCAAGGGAGTAAGGCGGCGGGCGGGCGGCGCAGGCGAGACCGAACGGCTGACCTGCGCCGGAGTTGGCTTCACTGGCTGCTGATAGACGGGTGACGGCACGTTACTGCTGGGCGCAGCAGGGCGGGGTGGCGGTTGGGCGATGGGCGAGCCAGCAGCGTGCTGCGCGACGATATTGAGCGCCTCAATCATCCCATTTGCGGTGGCAAAACGGTCGGCGGGGCGCTTGGCAAGGGCGCGGTCGAGTACCGCCTGGGTACCAATCGGCAGGCTGCGGTTGAAACGACTGAGCGGCGGTGGCGGCTCGTTCAGTTGGGCGCGTAGCACCTCGGCCACCGGCTTATCGGCGTAGGGCGGGTTGCCGGTGAGCATCTCGAGGCGACTATACCCAGCGCGTAGTTGTCGCTACTGGCAGTAGCCTCTTCGCCACGCACCTGCTCCGGTGACAAATAGTCCGCCGTTCCCATCACCATGCCGACGGCGGTGAGGTGGGTCTGATCCTGGGCGCGGGCGATGCCGAAATCGGTCAGCGCCACGTCGCTGCTCTGGGGATTGACGATGATGTTGCCCGGCTTGATGTCGCGGTGGACGATGCCCATCTGGTGGGCGTAATCGAGGGCCAGGGCGACGGGACGGAGCAGTTGCACGACGCGGCTGAGTTTGAGCGGCGCGTCGCGCGTAATGATGTCGCGCAGGGTTTCGCCGGGAACGTAGCGCATCGCAATGTAGTGGTATGGCCCCTCCTGGCGCACATCGTAGATGGCAACGATGTTGGGGTGCTGCAGGCCAGCGGCAGTGACCGCCTCGCGGTTGAAGCGCTCCACCGCCACCGGGTCTTCGGACAGCGCGGGGTCGAGTACCTTGACCGCGACGACGCGGCCCAGCGCGGTGTCGCGGGCGCGATAGACACTCGCCATCCCCCCCGCGCCGACCACGCTCTCGATGTCATATTTGCCCAGCTTCTTGCCAACCAGGTCGTCCACGAGTCCCCCTTCGGGGGAGTTGAAAGTTGAAAGTTGAAAGTTGAAAGTAACTGCTTACACTTTCAACTTTCAACTTTTAACTTTCAACTCACGAGTGCTTGATATTGCTGAAGGCGGCCAGGCCGGGGTAGATGGCGGCATCGCCGAGTTCCTCCTCGATGCGGAGCAGGCGGTTGTATTTGGCAGTGCGTTCGCCGCGGGCCGGTGCGCCCGCTTTGATCTGGCCGGTGTTGAGCGCAACAGTCAAATCAGCGATGAAGGCATCGTCGGTTTCGCCGGAGCGGTGGGAGATGACTGCGGTCCAGCCCGCCTGCTGCGCCATCTTCACCGCCGCGATCGCTTCGCTCAGGCTGCCAATCTGGTTGACCTTGGTCAGCAGCGAGTTGCAAGAGCGCTCCTTGATTGCGCGGCTGATGCGCTCGACGTTGGTGACTAGCAAATCGTCGCCCACCAGTTGCACGCGGTCGCCGATGCGGGCGTTGAGCAACTTCCAGCCCTCCCAATCGTCCTCCGCCATGCCATCTTCCAGCGAGATGATCGGGTACTTGCCCATCCAGTCGGCCCAGTAGTCCACCATTTGCGCGCTGCTGAGGGTACGGCCCTCCTTTGCCAGCTTGTACTCGCCATCCTCGTATAGTTCGCTAATCGCGGGGTCGAGCGCGATGTAAACCTGCTCACCCGCCTTGTAGCCCGCCGCCTCGATCGCCTTCAATATCAATTCGACTGCGGTGGCGTTGGATTTGAGCGAGGGGGCGAAGCCGCCCTCGTCACCGACATTGGTGTTATAGCCGCCGTCGTGCAGCACCTTCTTCAGCGCTTGATAGATCTCCACTCCCCAGCGCAGCGCTTCGCTGAAGCTGGATGCGCCCACCGGCATAACCATGAACTCCTGAAAGTCGGTGGAGTCCTCGGCGTGCTTGCCGCCATTGAGGATGTTGAACATGGGGATGGGCAGGGTGCGGGCGCTCACTCCGCCGAGGTAGCGATAGAGTGGCAGCTCCAATGCGGCGGCGGCGGCACGAGCCACTGCCAGCGACACGCCGAGGATGGCGTTCGCGCCCAGGTTGGCCTTATTCTTGGAGCCGTCCAACTCCAGCATCGCCGCGTCAATGCCCGACTGGTTGAGCGCGGAGTAGCCGATGACCGTCTCGGATATGCGCTCGTTGGCGTTGCGTACCGCCTTCAGCACACCCTTGCCGCCGTAGCGCAACTTGTCGCCGTCGCGTAGCTCGACCGCTTCGTGTGCGCCAGTGCTGGCCCCGCTGGGAACGGCGGCGCGGCCATGCGCCCCGTTGACCAGGCTTACGTCCACCTCGATGGTGGGGTTGCCACGCGAGTCTAGTATCTCGCGGGCAAGGATGTCGTCAATCTCAAAATTGGGCATGATCGCTCCTCCCTCATTAGCTTCGGTTACAAGGCATATGATATAGGAAGCAGGCAAGGTTGTCAACTACCGCGGGGCAATCAAAGGGGTGCGCGTCACGTTCTTGCATACCCGACCAGAGCGAACAACGGTTCGCCCCTACCGAACGCTTACTCTGCAAGAACGTGATGCGCACCGCAACAAAAAAGCCTTCCCCCTGGATAGGGAGAAGGCCGGGACGATGATGTAGCTTAGGCTGTGACGCTGGCAGTTGTCTCAGCCTCGGCGGCGACAGCAGCGGGCTGCTCTACAAGCTCCGCCTCGATGGTGAGCTTGATCTGGTCGCTAACCAGCCAGCCACCGGCTTCCAGGGCGACGTTCCAGTTGAGACCCCAATCCTTGCGGTTGATGGTACCCTCGGCACTGTAGGCCAGCACTTGGCCGCCAGTAAAGGGGTGCTTGCCCGCGCCTTCTTTGGTCACATTGAGGACGATTGGGTGGGTCTCGCCCTTGATGGTCAGGTCGCCATGCAGCTTGAAGTGATTAGAGTCGCTACCCTCGATGCTGG
Organism: Chloroflexota bacterium; assembly: GCA_025355955.1. Classification (GTDB taxonomy): domain Bacteria; phylum Chloroflexota; class Chloroflexia; order QHBQ01; family QHBQ01; genus QHBQ01. Next base: position 9,784 of record JANXYP010000156.1, on the reverse strand, counting down.
TACTCTTGAAGGTCATGGTCGGATGCTGCTCCACATGGAAGAAATCGGGAGAGCGCAGATGCCCATCACGCTTGTCGTCGTTGGTGGTTATACTATCGAGCTGCACCGTAACCTCGACTGACGAGTTCTGCGGGTTCTGCTCGTCAATATTGACAGTACCGTCGAAGTTGGTGAACGAACCGCGTACGGTGGTAAACATCATGTGCTTGGCGCTGAAGCCAATTGAGGAATGGGACTTATCTACTATCCAACTCATGGTTATGCTCCTCTTTCTGTATATGCGGCATCACCGCAGGGCTGATTAGATTTGCCACGTGCAGGCTTCTTTTCACCTGCACTTTATTTCGTTAAGCGCATTATAACAAATGGCGCAAGCCTTTGTCAAGTGCTTGACAAAAATATGCAAAACTGGTATAATACGGACATGAGCACTACCATAACAATTCCAGAGGAAACAATACCAGAAGAGCAAACTTTCTGCGCTGCCGCCGAGGCGATTAGCATCCTGCAGGAGAAGTGGAGCCTGTTCATCATTCGCAGCTTGTTGAACGGGCCGCAGGGCTTCAACGGGTTGAGCCGCAGCGTCGGTTGCAACCAGGCCACCCTCGCCCAGCGGCTGGAGCGGCTGGAGGAGGTAGGCATCCTGAAGAAGACCATCCACTCCACCATGCCGCCGCGCACCAGCTACGAGCTAACCGAGGCCGGGGTTGCGCTGCAAGTAGTGGTCGAGGCGATTGATAGCTGGGGGAGGCAGTATCTAAAGCCGGGGCATTAAGACTGCAAGCAGTCAAATTAAATAATGGGGCGCACTGTTGTGCGCCCCATTACTTATTGCCTGAAGCATGATCGAATTACGCGACGCTGGCAAGCTCCGCCACCGGCTGTGACAGCACGACTGCGGGCTGCTCTACTGCTTGCACCTCAATGACGAGTTTCACCTGTTCGCTAAGTAGCCAGCCGCCGGTTTCGAGGGCTACATTGAAGCCCAGGCCGAAGTCCTTGCGGTTGAGACTACCCTCGGCACTATAAGCAACCACGCGATTGCCGCTGAGGGGGTTCTTGTTCTCGCCCTCCCTGGTCACACTCAAGACGAGCGGCTGGGTTATACCGTGTAGGGTAAGGTCGCCATGGAGCTTGTAGTGTTCGGCATCGAGTACCTCGACGCTGCTGCTACGGAAGGTCATGGTCGGGTTGTTCTCAACATCGAAGAAATCGGCGGATTGCACATGGGCATCGCGCTTGGCATCGTGGGTGTTGATGCTATCAAGCTGCACCGCAATATCAACTGCAGTGTTCTCCGGATGTTGCTCGTCGAAGTTGAGATTGCCATCGAAGTTAACGAACGCGCCCCGCACGGTGGTGAACATCATGTGCTTGACGGTGAAGCCAATCGAACTGTGGTTCTTGTCAATTGTCCAACTCATTAGTATAATTCCTCTCTGAATGTCGGCGATTGCGCCGATTTTGAACGCAGATAGCGTAGGCGCTGTGTTTTCACCAGCACTTTATCTTCTTTAGCACATTATAACCTACAGCGCACTGGTTTGTCAAGTTAATGAAGGGGGATGATGAAAAGCAAAAACCCCCAGCATGGGTTGGAGGAGAATGTTGAAGCGCAATGATGCTGGGGTAAGCACTTATCTGGACTTTGCTTACCCCTGCATTAGCATTTGGCGAGATTTCTCCACCAACCCCACTGGGGGCTTAGTTGATCAAACTTCGCTGCTGTGCTTTCGATGAGCATACACACGTTCACCGATCGAAATCAAACGGGCCGCTCATGATGAGCGGCCCGTTTGTGGTACCCTATTTTGAGCATGGTAAATTACAACTGTGCCTGGTTCAACCTACCAGCGTGGGTGGAGGTGGTGCCGGTGGAGCAGGCGGCAGGGTTTGATCCTTGCTCTCCTCCTTTACGGTAGTGACGGTGCCATCGATGGGTGAGACGTTGGTCTTGACTGTAGTGGTAGTGGTGGTGGCGTTGTCGCCCATCAGCCCGGCGGACTCGCGAAACTCCTTGACGCTCTTGCCAAGCGCCCCACCGACATTGGCGAGCTTGCCCGCACCAAAGACCACCACGACAATGACGAGGATTAGGATCAACTCTGGTACCTTCAAACCCAACATTTCGTTACTCCTGTCTAGTCTCCGTAGAGGCTTTTATGTTTCCTTTATTATCGAAGCGATAGCGGTGAGCCCGTTCAGGGTGGGGGCATTGTTTTGGTTCGCTCACTTGCTATTATAGCACAGCATCGGTCACAAGGCAAGCGGCGTAGGTAAAATGTTGGTAAAACGCTGGTTAAGCGTCGGTAAAACGCCCAGTTCCCTGAGTCTTAGCTTGGACACTTGGCGGCCGGGTGTATGCGATTCACCCTACAACAATCTGGAGCAGCAGGGCGTATGCGATTCGCCCCTACACCAATGTGGCGCAGATATGCCAATTGAGGCTGTAATATTAAAAGCCGTTCCGTTTGTTCGTAGGGGCAGACCGCTGTTCGCCCTTTTCAGACACTTTCTGATAATACGCCTGCGGTGGGCGGCGCAGATGTATCGGCAGGATTGCTGAGGGCGTAGTCGCTGATCAGCGTGCGGTTCCCATCCAGCGGCGTGGCCTGGTCGCCGAAGGGACACTCGCGGCGGTACATACAACTACCGTTGCGACAGAATAGGGTTGGCCTGGGTGGTTCAGCGCTGCCAGGGGGCGGCACGCTTTGGCCGGGAACCAGCCACTGCTTGAGGCGGCCAACAACGTCGGGGGTGAGCGAACCGTTATTGGCCTGCACCTCGCCCCAGAGGGTCAGCATCGTGTCGCTGCAGCCGGTGGCGATCTGGCGGCGGTTGGTGTCATGGTTATAGCCGAGGCGAGTATCAAAGGCGTAAACGCTGTTCAGCGCGATGGTGGGATAGATGTTGACAACCTTGATCAGCAGTTCATCCTGGGCCTTGCCCGCCGCACGCAATGCAGCGATGTAGCCATGGATGCGGTTGGCGATATGGCTATCGTTAAGGTAGCGCGAACGCTTTCCCACTTCGCCATAGCGCAGCAAATACTCGTAGAAGAGGTAGCGATTCATGCTGGTAATCGGCAGGGTGCCGCTGGCGGGGCTAACTTCGCTGACATCGCCGACATCACGCACCCCCAGCGGCGCATCGCCGAGATGGACGAAGAAGACGTAATGGGTGGCATTGAGTTCAGTGGCAGAGTTGCCGCCGTGGACAATGCGGTATTCCAGAGCGTTAATTGCATTGGCGAGCGGCGCGGCATCGGCAGTCGCGCCGCCATCATTGTACTGCTCGACGAAGGGTTCGCCGCCATCGATAGCTTGCGCCTCCAGGTCATAAATAGGATAGTTCTCATACCAGGTAGCGACTACGCAGGCGGCGAGCTGGGCGATCGCCAGCGGAGGATTGGTGATGCTGGCGGGCAGCTTAAAGTTGAAGCATTCCGCCACGAAGTAGTAGAGGGCGTTGGCGCGGTCATGGATGTCGCCGACGATCTTGTTCGCCACCACATTATTCAGCACCGCATCGGGTGGGTACTGGGAGCGGAGCTGATCAAGTTGAGCGGGCGACTGCGGCGGTTTGGTTGAGCGGTATGTCGCAGCAAGATGACAGATGTCGCGTAGCGCGATATTATCGGGGTCGCCGCCAGCGGTGGGGTAGATCTGGTCAATCGTCACCGGCGGGAAGGCGGCCGGGTAGGCCGAGGAAGCCATCACCGCGAGGATGAGATCGGGATTGCCGACTATGTACTTGCCGGTGGTTACCGGCGGCTTGCCGGTCAGCGCGTCAAGCGAGACCTTCGCTTCCAGCGCTGCGACGAAGGAGAGCAAATCTTTGTAGCTGGCAGCGCGGTCGGCAGTGATGCTCAGTTTGGCATCATGGTCGAGGCCAAGCACGGTAGTGATGTACTGGCTGGTTTCGGTTAGCGCGTCATTCAGCGCATATGCGGCGCTAACCTCCAGGTTGCCGTTACGCATATTGGAGCGGGTGAAACGCAACTCCACATCGGCGCTCTGGCGGAACGAGGATAGAGGAGCGTGGGACAGGGCAGGCTGGGCAGCGACGTTGATGATCAGTGAACTGTCGTCGCCCGGCTTGCTGAAGATGCGCAGGGCAGGAAAGTTTTCAAGCACAGACTCAATGCGGGTGTTGCCGAACAGCGAGCGTTTTGCCTTCGAGTCAACGTCGGGGTTATAGGCGGCCAGCGCCTTATCGACAATATCGTGGAGCAATTCAGCGATACCGCTGGCTGGCGCTGGGCCAGTCAGCGGCTTTGGCAGGGTGGAGGGTGGCTTTGGCCCTAGCCGTGCGCCGATCTGCTGGGCAACGGTAGCGGCGGTGGCAGTGTATAGGCCACCCAACGCAGCGGGACGGCCAAAGGCCCGCATTACCAGGTGCAGCGGTAGGGCAAAGAGGGTGCCGAGTAGGCTGGGCAACAGCAACGCGGCGGCATCGAGCCACGAGAGCGCCCGCAGCACCTGTGCGCCGAACTTACGCAGGGTGAAGCGCAGCCGCACCAGCGGGTTAGAGCTATAGCTGTCTGCTAGCGGGGGGCGAGTGTTGGCGAGGTCGGGATTAAGGTTGCTGGTCCAGAAGCGGGTGATAGTGCTGGCCGAGAGGTAGAGTCGCGCCAGGTCGGCGGTAAGATTACTGGCGGGCGAGCTGTCGAGGTTGGTGATCTTGCTCTGATCCACGTATTCCCAGAAGTGGAGGATGGCCTGCAGGAAGTCGTCCTGCGGAGGATTGATCAGGCCGGAGGTACGCATAGTCAGGAAGCGGGCATAGGCGGCGGAGTTAATCGAGCCAATCGAGGTGCCAACCAGGGCGTGGAACTTCAGCCCGTTGATGATCAACGCTTGTAGCACGCCCGCCTCGTACACGCCGCTTGCCCCGCCGCCGGAGAGGAACAGGGCGCGAAGCGAACCTGGGTCGGAGACGATCGAGGGCGGCGGAGGCACGCGACTCAGATCAAATCCGAGCGCCTGCGGGCTGATGCCCAGCGCGGCATTGACACTGCTGGCAACGTCATTCTGATCGTACCAACCTTCGCGGTCCGGCCCATCAGGTCGCTCAATCATAAGCTACCTCCGCTTATTTAGGGGTACAGGTAACAGTTTTGCAATCGCGCACCAGGGTGGGTACAGCCCACCTCTACACCAGCCACGTTTTGCAGGTTGAAGAGCCGCGCCCCGCTATTTGCAATTTGGTTTGAAACAGAGTATAATACTTTCGCCTGAAAATAGCAACTCAGGTGGCCTGTTTGTGGCTACTAACAGGCATAGCATGGATTTGCAATTATTAAACAGATAGCCAGGAGATGAAGCAATATTATGCCGAAGAAGGTAGCAAAAGGCAGCAGCCGCAGCGGTGGTGGCGCAGCCCGCGAGTTTCAACGCCGCACCCGCCTGGGCGAAGCGCCGGTTAGCGATAACGGCGTGCCGGTTGCATTGCAAGATGGTGACCGCGTGGTAATTACCGCCGCGCCAACCAACGGTAATGGCACGGCCAATGGCGCGACCAACGGCACCCCGCTGGGCGTTGCCCCTCGCCCTGCCAACAGCGGCACGGGCATCAGCGCGAACACCCGCTTCCGTGGCACAGTTTCGCCATCCGCCGTGCCACGGCCCGGTTCGGCCACCCGATCCGCCGCGCCGCTCTATGGTGGGCCGCTCGGTTCACGCAGCAAGGCGGCCAATGCCGCGATCCTATCGGTAGAAGATGAAGTTAGCTACATCAAGGGCGATATCCGCCGCCTGATCATCCTCGCGGTAGTCTGCTTCGCCATCTTGCTCGTGCTAGGCTTCCTGCTGACGCGGTAAGCCGCCAGGCGCAGTGATCGCCAGCCAACCGATTAGGTTCAACGGGGAAGCGGAAAAAACCGATTATCTGGATATGATGAAGCCCGCGCAAGGTTGCGCGGGCTTCGTCATATCCAGCAGGCGAACTGCTGCTCGTCCCTACGAAAAATACAGCGTCACTTTGCGGGACTGGCATTACGAGCGGCATTGATGCAGGTTGGCACGGGCTGCGCCCCAACCCCCGGAACTCTTCCCGCCACTCGCAGTGATGGGCAACTGCGCTTCGCCCCTCACTCATACCTCATACCTCGTGCCTCATCCCTTCAAAAAAGCTACTCACCATCCTCAAGATCGTCATCGTCGTCGTCTTCGAAGGGAACTTCCTCGGTTTCATCCTCGGTTTCGGTCTCCTCCTCACCGTACTCCGGCTCGTAGGCAAACTCCGTGTCCTCCTCGATGTTGAGCAGGGGGGTGTTACGCAAGTAGGGGCGGGTGGCGGCGGGCAAACCCTGGGCGGTAAAGCTGGGGTGACCGAACATACTGGGATCCTGGTAGGTCTCGTGGATGATGATCTTGACCGCCTTATCACTGACGCTGGTGATGGCCGCACTGTAGCGGTTGCCCGCTTTCAGGAAGCGCAGCAGGTGGGCGGCTATCTTCGGCTCGACCGTGCCGATGTATTCGCCAGTGCGGGTCTCCACCTTTAGGGCGCTACCCTCTGGCTTGAGGATGATGGAGTCGCCGGGGATAATGCGGTCGAGCGCCTCGGTGGGAGCAAGGCGGGTCAGGCTGGCAGTGCCGCTCTTGCCGGTCTCCTCTATGAAGGTGGCAACACTGGTGCGGGTGGGCGGGTTGGCAGTGGGGGCATGGTTGCCATTGGTGGCGGGGCTGGGTTGCTGCTGGGCCAGGTGGGCGAGGCGCTTGACGTTCTTTTGCGCGATGGTGTTGGCGGGGTTTAGTTCGCTGGCCTTGACATAGGCTTCGTAGCCACCGCGGTACTGCTCAAGCTCGACCAGCGCCTTGCCCAACCGATTATAAGCCTCGGCATCGCCGGGGAAGAGGGCAACCAGTTGGCGGTTGATCTCGACCGCCTCCTGCCACTTACCCTGCATTGCCAGGGCAATCGCTTGATCGCCGCGCTGCTTGCGAATACGGATTTTTTCTTCGGCGGAGTAGTTGTTCACCTGACTTGACCTCGGTTTTCTCCGGGCGGACCGGACATAGAGATTGTAGATTGCGGATTGGGTAGTTATGTTTGTAATAACAATTTGCCTTGGTTACACGATGATTTCTGTAGGGGCGAACCGTTGTTCGCCCTGGTTCAATTTGTACCAGCTGCTTGGCTAATTAGTATAAGGATAACGTTGCCCCGTCAATGCTGGCGGGGCGGGCGGAACGGTTGGCTTGGGCGGGGCAGCAACGCCACGCTGCTCAGTTTACCAGTTCGCCCTGCAGCGACCAGGGGCTGGCCTTGCTGATGCTGACGTTGACAAGCTGGCCGCGCATTTCCTGTTCGCTATCGAAGAACACGATCTTATTGGTGCGCGTGCGCCCGCTCCAGCGACCCTTCTCATGATTCTCTACGTAAAGTTCGAGGGTTTGGTTCAACAATTGGCTATTGAGTTCGGTTAGAACCCGCTCCTGTAGCTTTTCGATATGCTGCAGGCGGGCGCGTTTCTCCACCTTGCTCACATCGTCGGGTAGGGTGTAGGCGTAGGTGCCGGGGCGAGGCGAGTAGGCGGCGACGTGGACGGCATCAAACTGGATTTCTTCCAACATCCGATAGGTGTTCCAGAATTGTTCCTCAGTCTCGCCTGGGAAGCCAACGATAATATCGGTCGCCAGCGATACGCCGGGGATGGCAGCGCGGATGCGACCAATCAGGTCTTTGTAGTAATCGGTGCGGTAGCTGCGGCGCATCGCTCGTAGTACGCCGTCGTCGCCCGCCTGCACCGGCAGGTTGATGTGTTCGCAAGCTTTGGGCAACCTGGCAACCGTGTCAATCAGCTTCTGGCTCATGTCCTTGGGGTGCGAGGTGAGGAAGCGGATGCGCCAGAGGCTCTCGATGTCGCTCAGGGCGGTTAGCAGCTCGGCCAGGTCGTTTTTGGGCGACAGGTCGTGACCGTAAGTGTCCACGTTTTGGCCCAGCAGGGTGACCTCGCGGATGCCATAGGCGGTCAGGTCGCGCACCTCAGCCACAATGTCCGCGATGGTGCGGCTGCGTTCGCGCCCGCGCCGGAAGGGGATGATGCAATAGCTGCACTGCTTGTTGCAGCCGTAGATAACCGGCACGTAGGCGGTAATCGGCTGGTTCTCGCTGGCGGCCACGCCGGTGAGCGGGCGGGGGAAGGGTGAGCCATCCGCGCTGCTGGTAGCGATACCAATGCTCTGCCCGCTGTGGCTGATTGCCGCTGGGCTGCGGCGGGGGTCGGTGAGCAACACCGACTCGTCAGCCGGTTCATCGTCGCCAAGCGGGGCGCAACCTGCGCCGGAGATGTCCATCGTGTACTCATCCTGATGGGGGGCGGCGATCGGGGTGAGGCTGATCATGTTGCTGAAGCGGCGGGGGGCTGCGCCAGTCTGGGCCTTGTACTTTTCCGGCAACTGGCTGATGAACTCCTCCCAGGCGGAGGGGCGGAAGAATTGGTCGATGATGGGGAAGCGCTGATGCAGCGCCTCCTCCTGATCTGTGACCATACAGCCGGTGAGCGCGACGGTAACATCGGGCCGCTGCCGCTTGAGGCGCATCAGTTCGCCCAGCTTGCCGGTAATGCGCTCCTCGGCGCTGAGGCGCACGCTGCACGAGTTAAGCACGATGATGTCGGCCTGCTCGATAGTCGCAGAAGGCTGATGGCCCAACCCTTCCAGGGCGCGGGCGACATAATTGCTGTCGGCAATGTTCATCTGGCAGCCGACGGTCCAAATAAAATAGCTAGCCATAGCGTTTGCTATTATACCCGATGGCTTGCAAGTTTACAAGGGGAATTGGTACAGTTCACAGTATTGCGATCGCGTACCAGGGCGGACGCAATCCGCCCCTACACCACACATACGCTGCAATTTGATGAACTGCACCCAAGGGGAGTTAGCCAAGTTCCATCCGCAACTGGTTCAAGCTCTCCCCACTTGCTCCCCCTTGCCTGCCATGCTACAATGTAACTGTCGAATGCTGTAGGCATGATTGGGAGTGAAGGAGGGTTGTATGCACAAAGACGAACCGAAGGCTGAAGCGACAGGCTGGCGGCAACACCTTTTGCTATCGCTGGCGGTGGGCCTCGGTATCCCGCTGATTACCGCGCTGCTCAACCCCTGGCTGGCGTTGGTCACGATGCTGGTTGCACTGGCGATGGCCGGGTTGTATGGCAATGCCCGTCGGCAACACCCGGAGCGGAAGCTGAACTGGCTCATGTTTCTAGCTATCATTACTGAGATGGAGTGCATTGCCATTGGTACGCATTGGGAGTTCAGCGATCAGAGCTATATAATGGTTATATTCATTACCCTGGGCATAATCGGCCCGCTTGCAATACCTTTGAACCTCTACGCACAGACAAGGTCATCAAGCACGCTGCGCTGGCCGGGAGTAGCGGTTACTCTGATGGTAATCTTGACGGTAATATCGGCGTTCCTCTACATTAACTTTGAACACACAGGCTGGGGTAGCTCGCTTTGGAGCCTTACATCCGCTATGTATACGCTTATTGCCATCATCCTCATAGTGATGCTTCGCCGCTATATGGGTAACTAGAGCAATAGCAGCGGCCCTGGTGCAAACCAACCGAAAGGTCCTGATCTTCTATTGAAGCAGCAACAATTCGCCCAGCAGGTAAACGACTGGCGGGCGCAGGCGAAAAAGGATAAAGCGTAACACTTGGGAAAGTGAGGCAAGAGGATGGCGCAGAGCAAGGTTCAGTGGCAGGGTTGGGACGAGCAGGCGTTTGCCCGCTCCCGCGACGAGGGTAAGCCGGTGCTGCTGGGTATCA
>JANXYP010000213.1 GCA_025355955.1 Chloroflexota bacterium | reverse complement strand
ATGTTGATGACGAAGTGGGTGACGATCGGGGCAAGCAGCCCGCCAGTGACGATGAACAGCGCAGAGAGCAACACGGATAGCAGCGCCGCACCGTAGACACCAAGGCGGCCCTGGGGCTGGTGCAGGCTGCCAAACAGAGCGGACAGCGCGAGGCTGAGGGCTATATACCACCAGCCTCCGCCGAGCAGCCAGCCGAAGCCGCCCAATAGCAGTCCGCGAAACAGCAGCTCCTCGATTAGCACCGCCACCGCCATTGCCACACCAATTGCCAGCCAGGTGCCTGCGGTTGCGTCGGCGCGGGGGGTGATGTTCTTCATCACCAGGTCGTTGTAAATGTTATTGCCCCAGCGCCTCACCGCCGCTTCCGAGCCGACATTGACGGCAAGCTGGGCAGCGAGACCGAGGGCGAGGCCGATCAGCAGGTCGCGGCCAAATGCGGGCGCATCATAGGCGAGGCCGAAAGCGCGGGGCGGCAGACCACTGAGCCATGCCAGCAGGCCACAGAGCGCAGCGAAGAACAGCTTGAAGCCATTCTCCGCTGGGTTGAGCAGGATGTTCTCTTTCGGCACGAAGCGGCGCAGCAGCAGCGCGCTCTGGTAGGTCAGCGTCGCCAGCAGGGTGAGTAGCGCGAGGGTGCCGATGACGAACAGGCTAATCAGCTTGCTGCCTCATTTCCCATTGCCGTTCAACTTACGCAGCGATGGCCTGATTGTGGCAATTATCGTCTCTGGCCTGACCTCAAACTCCAAAGGTGGATTGCCATTATTCCGCAGAGCATCCCTTGCCAGGCCGATGCCCATACCGAACCGTTGGATAATTCCAAACACTCGCATTGCTTCGGCAAGGATAAGATTGCGATAGTCGGTCACTCCGGGCTGCCCGAAATTGGCTTCGTTAAGCCGCCCATATGGCCCACCTGGACTGTTAATCTCTACTCTGTCGCTGTACCAGGTAACGCGGGTCGGAGCGTTTGTACCCTCGTAGGTGCGGTGAAGGATAGCGTTATAGGCCAACTGACGCAGCGCGACAATCGGATAGTCGGCCTGCCTCTTATCGGTCGGTCCGCTAACTGCATCAAGAGCGGTTGAGATGTTGGCATCCAACACATCGTCCAACTGATTGACCAGATCCGGCAGCGGGCCGGATATTTCCTTGCTATTGAGCGTAAAATCGGTGATCTTCGTGCCGTCAACTTTACGGAACTGGATGTAATCGCCGGGTATCCACCAGCTGGGTTCTTTGCCGAGTACAATGATTGCCCCTTTGGTGGGAATACCTTCAGTGGTCAAAAAGTGCAGAGAGAGCAATTGCTGCACCAGCGACCGTTGATTCTCGGCCAATACCTGTGGCGCAATCGCTTTCGGCAAATAGGCTCGCTCGAACAGCACAAGATCGAGGTCATTCAGGCTGGTGCCGTGCGCGGGCTGCCGGTCGAAGGGCAAGTCTTGCGAACGACGACTCTCCGCTAGCCTGCGTTCTTCTTCCGGTCTGGCGCGACGGCGACTCGGCCCGATGCTGACCCAAACGATGCCCTTATAGCGCACCGGGGGACTGTCGGACGGCTGCACTTGAATGACTGCAACTTCGCAGCCATTTAGGGTGCGTTTCTGCACCTCGATTACTGGAAATGGCAGGATGCCGCCATCAGAACCCATATCCGCCAGTTCACGCAGAAGCTGGTCGGTGAGCGGTAGGTTGGCGCATTTGCCGTCGTCGGTTACGCCTACGAAGATTATGCCTGGTTGATTATGGCGGGGCAGATTATTGGCGAAGGCACAGATAGCGCGGCGAATCTTGTCGCTGCTCTTGCCCGCTTTGCGCTCCACGTGATCGGACTCCATGTCCAGCATCAACGTCTCTAGCTGTTCCTCGCTCAACATAGTCTACCACTGATCCTTTGGCGCACGGGTTAGCGGCGCATTGGTTTGGGTCTTGCTGGGCAGACTGATGGTGCTGTAGCTGCGGAACACGTCAGCGGCGGGCTTGTAGCTGCCATCGGTGCGGATCAGGCCGAAGAAGTCTTGGATCAGCAGCGGGGAGTTGGGGTCGGCGGGGTTCGCGCCGCTGGTGCCGGGGATATAATCGAATAGCGTCCACTGCAGCAGCCCGGCAGTGTTCTGAGTTTGCACCGCTTGCACTGCCAGCGAGTAGAGGAAACGCTGAGTCGGCTCGTTGTAGTTGCTGACACCGCTGGGGCCGGTCGGCCAGCCGGTCTCCTGCAGTAGGATCGGCTTGCTTGAGATGTTCTTCAGCGCAATAATCTGATTCTGGATGTTGCCCGCATCGTAGCTGTGCAGGGCCACGAAGTCGGACATCTCGATCGCGCTTTTGTAACTGGGGTCGGGCTTGTAGTAAAGGTTGCGATAATCGCTCATGCTGATGCCGATGGGATGGTTGGGATCGAGGCGGCGAACCTCGGCGGTCACGCGGCCCATCCAGGCCAACACCTTGTCGGCGCGGCCATGCTGCCAGTTGAAGTAGATGTCCGCCTCGTTGTGGATATCCCAGGCGAAGATGCGATCGTCACCAGCGAATGCCCCCACGATCGCATCAATGTACATCTTGTTCTGGCGGTCATCGGGGGTGTTCGCGCCTGGTGCATCGTCATACCAGTCGAATAGGCTGACATCCACCTTTAGCTGATACTTGGCGGCAATCTGCAGCAGTTCGTTGATGCGCTGGATGAAGATAGGATTGATGTTCGCACGCAGCCCCTGCCAGATAACCGGTTGGATACGATAAACATCATAGGGTAGGCTGATGCGAATTACGTTGCCGCCCAGCGCCGACACCCGGCTCAGATCGGCATCTACCTGTGGACCGTCCCAGCGCCGCCACATCTCGGCCCAGGGGTTCTGGCTGTTGAAGTAGTTACTGCCCTTCATCTTGATCACGCTACCCTTGTAGGTGAACTGGTCGTCGCTGATGTGGATGAACGTATCATTGTTGGGTGCAGCAGCGGGCGCAACGTTAGGCGGGGCGGGCGCAGGTGGCATCGGCTGGGACTGGTGGTCGCCGAAGCGCCAGGCGTAATAGTGCTGGCCGACATTGCCCATCTGTACCTGCCACATGGGGTCGCTTTCGCCCAGATCGTAGGTGAGGGTGCGCCGCTCGAACAGTTGCACAATCACGTCGTGGACCTTGCCACCCACCTGCACCTGCGTCCAGTACGGCTCGCTGATAGGATAGCCCATTACATAGACCCAGTTGAACAACGGGGCTTCAACTAGATTGCCATTATCGTACACCTTGCCAGTCTGGTTGAGGAAGGTATAGAAGGCATCGGCGATGTTGTGACCGCTGGCTGGCTCGAAATGAGCGAACTTCGGCTCAGGTATGCCCACCAGCGCGACGCTGATGTGCGGAGTAATCGTACCATCACGCTCTATAGTCTTGTCCACATTCTGGCCGGTACGGTCGGCGACGGAGGCGAGATTGTTGGTGAAGCTGGCGTAGGTTGGTGCATTGGCATCGCCATCGTCGCCCGCCACGTTGATTTGCGCGGGCTGCAGCGCCACCGGATTCATCTGGCGGCTGTAGACCTGGGCAGTTACCATCTCCTTAACCAGCAGGCCGCTGGTAACAAACCAGGGGCTGTTGCGATCGCCATTAGGGTTGGGCAACTCCATCCGCGCCTTGTCGGTGTACTGCACCAGCACGTCGTTCAGGTTAGGGCCAATGTCCTCCTTCATGCTGCGCCCTGGCCCCGGCCCCCACGCCCAACTACGCTGCACCGCGCCGTCGGCAACTGGCTTGTCGTTGCGTGTCCACAGCGACGCAAAGGCGGGATCGGCCCAAACCGGCAGTGCGACAGGGCCCGAGATCGGCGAGTATGACTGGGCGAAGCTGACGTTAGCCAGCAGCAACAAAGTTATAATCGCCAGTATTCGGTAAATTGCTTTAATCTTCATCTCAACTATGCTCCTTTACTATGTTCCCAATTAGGTTAACTGACTTATTATAACACGCAAGCGCGCTTCTGCCAATGAAAGCGGGTGTGTTACAAACATTAGGTAAACGTAGGGGCGGGCGGTGGCTCGCCGTGGTGAGGGCGCTAGCCACGCAATAATTTATTACACGCCTAATGTACGCAGCTCAAAATCTGCGCCTTCGACCATAGTGACCTATCGTCACCAGTGGCGAAAAGGTGGTGGGTACGTATAGTTGGAGAGCCAAGCCGAGATCTACATTATTGAGCGCATGATGCGAAAGTGTATATAGCTGGGGTGGCTGCAGGAGGCTGCAAACAGCGGCGTTGTAAGGGGAGTGAGGTTGTTCGGGGCATCACAACCGGCGGCAGCGGGTAATAATCGCCAACCCAAAGCCAAGAATGCTCTAACCCTGGCCCTTTAGCCAATCCTACAGGAGTTCAGGTAGAATTGTCATTGCTGCCC
>JANXYP010000153.1 GCA_025355955.1 Chloroflexota bacterium | reverse complement strand
ATTCGCTACCATCAGGATGTCAGCATGGACGAAGTACGCGCCCTGGCAATGTGGATGACCTGGAAGTGCGCGGTGGTCAACATCCCCTACGGCGGCGGCAAGGGCGGCGTGATCGTCGACCCGCGCAAGTTGAGCTTGAGCGAACTTGAGCGGCTTACCCGCCGCTTCACCACCGAGATCAGCATGATTATCGGCGCACAGGAAGATGTTCCCGCCCCCGATGTCAACACCAACGCACAGACGATGGCCTGGATTATGGACACCTATAGCCAGCACCTCGGCTACAGTGTTCCCGCGCTGATTACCGGCAAGCCACTCAGCATCGGCGGCTCCGAGGGGCGCGGCGATGCCACTGGGCGCGGTATCCAGTACGTCACCCGCGAGGCCACCCGCGTCAAGGGTTTGCCGATGAAGGGAGCGACTGCAGCGGTGCAGGGCTTCGGCAACGTCGGCAGCGTCTCCGCCCGCCTGCTACACGAGGATGGGGTCAAGATCGTTGCGGTCAGCGATGTGTACGGCGCAATCCGCAACCCAAATGGGCTGGACATCCCTGCGGTAATCGAACACGTGAAGACCACTGGCAGCGTCAAGGACTTCCCGGAGAGCGAGGCGATCCACAACGTCGGGCTGCTGGAAACAGAGTGCGACATCCTGGTTCCTGCCGCGTTGGAGAACCAGATCACCTCATCTAACGCCAACCAGATCCGCGCCAAGATCATCGTCGAGGGCGCGAACGGCCCCACCACGCCGGAAGCCGATAAAATACTGTTCGACAATGGTATCTTCCTCGTTCCTGATATCCTCGCCAACGCAGGCGGCGTAACCGTTAGCTACTTCGAGTGGGTGCAGGACATCCAGGCATTCTTCTGGAGTGAGGAGGAGATCAACAAGCGGCTGTCGGAAATCATGTCGCGCAGCTTCGCCGAGGTTTACGCCATCGCCGAGCGTCGCCACATCAATATGCGCCAGGCCGCCTACATGGTCGCCATAAACCGCGTCGCCGAGGTGCAGCGCGTGCGTGGCCTCTACCCGTAACCCAGTGCTGAGTGCTAAGTGCTAAGTGCTGAGTGCTGGGGCAGCCATCCCTTCTCCCCTTGTGGGAGAGGGTAGGGAGAGGGGTAATGGTGGAGCGCACCAATGCTCATCGTGATCGCTACCCCGCCTCAGCCCTCTTAATCTACAATCTATAATCTACAATCTACAATCTTCGATACAAACCTATGGCCGATATTCAACTAGCCCCCACCCCCGAACGTACCGCTGCGGGCCTCATCCCCGCCGCAGCAATAGACGCGCTTGCCCGCCAGATTGCCGCGCAGTTCGACCCCGAACGTATCTACCTGTTTGGCTCCTATGCCTACGGCACACCCACCACTGACAGCGATGTGGACTTGCTGGTGGTGATGAACACCGCTGACACGATGCACCAGGCGGGCGAGATTCGCAGCGCGGTTCGCTTTGCCTACCCCCGCGATGTGTTGGTCTATACCCCCATCAACTTTGCCGAGCGGCTTGCGCTAGGCGATTTCTTCATCCAGCAGGTATATGAGCAAGGCAGAGTGCTATATGACAGTGGAAGGCCAACCCTGCGTAACGCGCTGCTGCATCCGTTGGTAGATAAAAATGCTAAAGAGAAGGTAGGGAGGGCAACCTTGAACAAGCTAGCTGCGGAGTGGGTAACTAAGGCCGAGCGCGATTACCGTAGCGCTTATCGTGAAGCAAATGAGCCTGATGACCCTAACTTCGACCTTGCTTGTTATTTGGCCCAGCAATGCGCGGAGAAGTATCTAAAGGCTTTCCTGCAGGAGCATAATGTGCGCTTTGCCAAAACCCACGAGCTGACTATGCTCCTATCTCTCTGCCAGCCGCTTGACTCTAACTTCTCTCAATTGCTAGTCCCTGCTGCTGGGCTGAAAGGCTATGAGTCTGACCCTCGCTACCCAGGCTTCGCTGGCACGATGGAATTGGCGCAGGTAGCCTATCAGGATGCAACCGCGATTCGCACCTTCGTCCGCACCAAGCTGGGCATTTAGTTTGCACCGTGCGCTTCCCTTGACTACCCCCTCCCCATATGTTAAAATATTCACGAATGAATATCCGAAATCGCAAGTGCGCGACGCACGGAGGCGGCTATGATTAGTGACTTTTTGCCCATCCTCATCCTGATCATTATCGCGGTTGGCCTCGTCCACATCATCCTGGTGCTGTCATTCGTGATGGGGCCGAAGCACCCCAGCGCGGCCAAACTCGCGCCCTACGAGTCGGGGATGAAGGAGATTAGCCCCATCCCTACCCGCTTCCCGGTGCGCTTCCTGCGGGCGGCGATGCTATTCCTCATCTTCGATGTGGAGACAATTGCCTTCTTCCCCTGGGCGTTGCTGCTGCGCGAACTACGCTGGTTTGCGATTATTGAGATGGCAACCTTCTTGCTGGTATTGGGTATCGGCTACGTCTACGTATGGCGCAAGGGCGGTTTTAACTGGGAGTGAATAACATGGCTAAGGAAAACAGTTCCATCAGTGACCCACGCTTCTACAATCGCGCCCTATCGCCGGAGCAGATTGCCGCGATGGAGGG
This sequence comes from Chloroflexota bacterium, assembly GCA_025355955.1. Taxonomy (GTDB): domain Bacteria; phylum Chloroflexota; class Chloroflexia; order QHBQ01; family QHBQ01; genus QHBQ01. Next base: position 2,999 of record JANXYP010000153.1, on the reverse strand, counting down.
GCAACTTGGCCCCGCGCCAGCGATGCGGGCGCAGGCCGAGCCAGGGGTGGGCAATATCTTCACCACCACGCTGGATAAGTTCACCAAATGGGCGCAATCATCCTCGCTCTGGCCCGCCACCTTCGGCCTGGCCTGCTGCGCCATCGAGATGATGGCAGCCGGTGGCAGCCGCTACGACATGGCCCGCTTCGGTTCGGAGGTGTTCCGCGCCTCGCCCCGCCAGGCCGACCTGATGATTGTGGCTGGTCGGCTCTCGACCAAAATGGCCCCGGTGCTGCGCCAGATATATGACCAGATGAGCGACCCCAAGTGGGTGATCGCGATGGGCGCGTGCGCTTCCTGTGGTGGCGTGTTCGACAACTATGCCATCATCCAGGGGGTAGATCGCGTGGTGCCGGTGGACATCTACATCGCTGGTTGCCCGCCCACCCCCGAAGCCCTGATGGAAGGCATGGATGAGCTACGCCGCCGTATCACCGCCCGCTTCCCCTCGCCCCCTGACCCTGCGCCTCCCGACCCCTCGCGGGCGTAAAGGCAGATTAAAGATTAAAGATGAAGGCGCGTTGTCAGTACCCCTCTCCCAGCGGGCTTATCCTTACCCACAAGTGGTGAAGGGGCGGTAGTGGTGGGAATAGCCCGCCGCTTGCCGAGTTACCGAGGGTTGGGAGCGTAGCTCCCTACGCGCAAGCGCACAATTGCTTATTGAAAGGGTAAATGTACCGATGCTGGTAGCAGTTGTATAGCTGGCGTGGTGCGAGATAAGCCCAGCGCAAAGGGGTTGGTACCTGGCTACCCAAAACCGTGCGGTAAACTTGATGGCAGGTAAGCAGTCGATAGGCATGGTGAGGTGGCAGGCAAGGGCTACGCCCCCACCCCCCAGTAACTCGGCACGCGGCGGGCTTTCTTGCCGCATCGCACTATTGCACCTTTTATTTGTGGGTAACGATAATGCTTATCGGAGCTACGCCAGCCAGCAAAGCAAAACCCCTCTCCCGCCGGGAGAGGTTGGGTGAGGGAGAAGCTTGCACAGCTTTAACGCTGAAGCAGCACCAATGCAAAAAGCCCCCAGCGGGGGTTGGGGGGGGAAATCTCGAATTGTGTCACTGCTGAGGATAACAGATGACGGACGGTCCTAACAGCCAACCCAACAAAACCATAACCGCCGCACCAACCCCTCGCACCTACCTGGACGTGCTGCGGGAGCGATTCGGCGCAGCCATCTTGCAGACCAGCGATTTTCGCGGCGAATTGACCGCCGTGGTTGCGCCGGAGCAGATCGTCGCGGCGCTGACCTTCGCCCGAAACGACCCCGACGGCTATCCCGTATTCGAGGATTTGACTGCGGTGGACTGGCTGGAGCGGCAGCCGCGCTTCGAGGTGGTCTACCAGTTGTTCAGCTACAAGAGCAAGCGCGGGCTGCGGCTGAAGGTGCAATTGCCGGAGGACGAGCCGACCACGCCCAGCATCACCCACCTGTGGGCGGGCGCAAACTGGTACGAGCGCGAGGTATACGATCTGTTCGGCATAACGTTTGAGGGTCATCCCGACCTGCGCCGCATCATGATGCCCGACGACTGGCCCGGCTATCCGCTTCGCAAGGATTACCCCCTGGCTGGCACCGAGCGCGGCAAAGGCGCAGGTGCGAACCCGCCAATGGTACATTCCTATAATCAGCGCCCTGAGCTTGGCCCCGGCGCGGGCGGCAATGCGGGCGTGGCCCCGCTGACCATTGCCCCCGCCGCTGGCACTCGCCCCCGCGACGTGGACTACGACCCTGCCGACACCAGTATTGACCCGCCGGAGATTCAGCACACTATCAGAGGCGAACAATGAGTACCATCATGCACGACCATGACCTTGAGGAAGCGCTCGATGGCATCGAGGGCGATCGCCGCGATATTAGCGTCATCAACCTGGGGCCGCAACACCCCGCCACCCACGGCGTGCTGCGGGTGGTGCTAACCCTGGCGGGCGAAGAGGTGCTAAAGGCTGAGGCGGTGGTCGGCTACCTGCACACCGGCATCGAGAAGACGGCAGAGTACAAGACCTACCAGCAGGCGCTGACCCTCACCGACCGCATGGACTACCTCGCGCCACTGTCGAACAACCTTGGCTACTGCCTGGCGGTGGAGAAGCTGCTGGGCATCACCGATCAGATTCCGGCGAAGGCGCAGACGATGCGGGTGCTGCTGGCCGAGTTGCAGCGCATTGCCAGCCATCTTGTCTGGCTGGGCAGCAACGCACTGGATCTAGGCGCGATGAGCGTGTTCCTCTACTGCTTCCAGGACCGCGAGATTATCCTCGATATGTTCGAGTTGCTCTCCGGCGTGCGGCTGATGACCAGCTATATAACTATCGGCGGGCTGTTGGCCGACATAACCCCTGATTTCCCGGATAAGCTACGCAGCTTCCTCGACTACTTCCCGCCCCGCCTGGCCGAGTATCACGGTTTGCTGGACAACAACGAGCTATGGCTGGAGCGCACCAAAAACGTTGGCGTGATGAGCCAGGAGACCGCGATGCAGTATGCCATCACCGGCCCCGCCGCCCGCGCCTGTGGCATTGATTGGGATCTGCGCCGTGACCTGCCCTACACCGGCTATGAGCAGTATAAGTTCGAGGTGCCAGTGCTGCAAGACGGTGATGTATACGCCCGTTATGCGGTGCGGATGGGCGAGATCGAGCAGAGCCGCCGCATAGTAGAGCAGGCGTTGGCCGTGCTGCCCAGCGGCGCGTGGCAGATTGACGACCCCAAGATTGTACCACCCCCCAAGTGGCAGATTAGCGCGTCCATGGAGTCGCTGATTCACCACTTCAAGCTGTACACTGCTGGCTTCCGTCCGCCCGTCGGTGAGGTGTTTCAGCGGGTCGAGTCGCCGCGCGGCGAGATTGGCTTCTACATCGTCAGCGATGGTGGCCCCCGTCCCTATCGGATGAGGGTGCGCGGCCCCTCGTTCGCCAACGTGCAGGTGCTGCCCATGATCATGAAGGGAGGGATG
>JANXYP010000142.1 GCA_025355955.1 Chloroflexota bacterium | reverse complement strand
TTTGTCTTGTTTTCTATCTCAGCGGGCGTAAGGCAAAGCGCCTGTTGTGTACCTCGGAGGCGACGTTTCCTCCCACCCCTGAAGGGGCGGGTATCCACGCCGAACGTTTCATGAATACGAGCAGGTGATAGCCCAGGCCGTACACCTTCTGGCTGGCCGAAGCAAAGGGTGACGAGGATTGTGGCTGGCGCACCGAGGTAACCTTGAGATCAACCCCAAGCTCAGGAAAGTCGATGCCCAGCGCCGCATTGCCTGGTCGGTAGGTATAACGAGCAGTGAGGTAGGTACGAAACGCCTGCTCAACATAGGTTCCCACCGCCTTGCCGTCGGTAACCCCATACAGACTGGCGACCGCTGTCTGGCTCTGTAGCGCGATGAAGTCTCGCGCCGCAGTTTTCAGTTCGCTCAGGTCGAGTTCTTTAGCCACAGTATCCTCCTAGAAGCACAGCCAGTGCCATTATAGCACAAAAGTTTGAGTTAGCGTCAGACACCCAACTACATCCCCAGCCTGGTGTTCTCCGCTGCGGCTATCCCTCCTTCGTCCGCGCTACATCTCCCGCAGCCGCTTCTCTCCCTGCCCACACGCTCGAATAGTGGCACCTGGGGCAGTGCGTGACCCGCACCCTCGGCCCAATCAGGGTGAATGATGGCGCACCATCCACCTGCTCAGGAGTGGCTGCCCACAGCCGACCATGCCCGGTGTGGATCAGCTCTAACCTACGGCGACGGCAATACCTGGTTGGTCTCGGCTTCTGCTCCTCGCTCGAGGCTCTATCCTCACAAGTTGCATCTAAAGATTGTCGCCACCGAGTGCCAGAGATAGATATTCAATTCGCGTTCGCCACCAGCTACCCAGCGGTTCCGTTGCCCCGCCCACGAATGGTTGTTGTTGTGGCTGGAACTTTTGAGTAGCAGGTAGAATATCCACGTTCACCGCCCACTACCGCCAGCTCCGTCACTGTGCCACGTTATGGTTGTTGTTGTTGTGGCTGAAACTTTGGGAAGAGTACTGGGTGTCCAGCTCGACAACAACAACTTACCGTGGCCTTGTTCGGAGCCGTGAGTCAAAGCCGATGATGCCTGCCCTGGCGACAACAACATTCTCATGCTGTACCACCACACCTTGCTCAATCGCCGAAGCCCTCGACCACGAACCCCCGCGCCATCTCGCGCAGCCGCCCCGTCACCGCATCGCCGTCCTTGCCAAAGCGGGCCTCGATTTCGCCGAATGATAGATTGGATGTGACCATCAGCTGCAGCTGGTGGTTGTAGCGGTGCATCACCACTCGCGTGAGGTTGGCCACATTGCTATCCCAGGCTGGCTCTCTGCCCAGGTCGTCGAGGATGAGGAGATCGCATTCGAGGTACTGGCGGAAGCGCTCCTCCCTGCCCTGCCACGAGGTGAGCTGCGCCATCAGGTCGTAGGCGGTCACGAACCGGAGCATGAAGCGTGGCACCCGCGTGGCTACCACCTGCTCCACCAACTGATATACCAGCCCCAGCACCAGCCCGGTCTTGCCCGACCGCGCTCGCCCGGTCAGCACCAGCGACAGCCCACATTACCCTGCCAGGCGCTCACCCAGGTGAGCAGGTAATCCCGCACCGCTGCGTCTCCCGGCCAGCCCCCGATGCGCCGCTCCGCCAGCTCCGCCGGGATGCGCGCCTCGCCCCAGATGCGCTCTACTGCCCAGCGCTGCTCCTCGGCCTGCCGCGCTATTCCCGCCGCGCATGGGCAAGAACGCTAGGAATGTTGGTCACCTATATGAAATTCCCTCAATGTGCTATAATATCGCTACAGGGTTAAACTGTGTAGACGCAAACGTCAAACCTAATCAAATGGCTAGGAGTTGAACTTGCAGGCAAGTGAGCCTTGTGCCGAACCAGGTTGCTATGTCACCCACATCTATCACATCACTCATATTAGCAACCTTCCTTCTGTCCTTGCCAACTCCGGGCTGGACGCAAAGTCAGTGACCATGGAGCAAGGTAATAGCTACACCGACATTGCTCACCAAAACATCCAGGACCGAAGATCACGGGTGAAAGTGCCAGTCGCCCCCTATGGAACTCTGCACGACT
>JANXYP010000128.1 GCA_025355955.1 Chloroflexota bacterium | reverse complement strand
ACAGTTGCGCGAGGCGCTCGATAACTTGAGGCTGATTAGTGACACTGTAACCCGCACCCGCAACGAGACGCTGCGCTGCAGCGCGGACGGTTTCATCGTCTGGGGGCTATTGATGCTGGTTGGCTTCAGCGTCAGCATCTTCATCAGCGATTGGTTGGTCGGGGTTTGGTGGCTGCTAGTAGGGTTGGCAAGCGTGAGCAGCATGATGCTACTCAAGGCGAGGCAAGGATTCAGCATCAGCAAATCGGGACGCTGGCTGCTGCGCCGCTATGCCCTTATCTGGCTGGGGTTCAACGCGCAAGGCTGGGCCTTGACCCTACTCGCGATCGTCTACCATGCCTATCCTACGGCCTACATCCCAGTCGTGTGGATGATTATCATCGGGATGAGTTTCATCACCAATGGCCTGCTTACTTATCCGGGTCTGATCATTATCGGCGTGCTATACGTGGCAACTGGCAGCGTAACCGCCATATTCCAGACAAATAGCGCGGCCTTTGGTGATGGGTTGATTATCCTCGGCGTGATTAGCAGCATCGGGCTAATCGGCATGGGGTTGTATCTGCGCTGGCACGGACGCGGGCAGGCTAATGCAAGGCTGAATCCATCTTTGAAACAAAGCAAGGCGGCATCAAGATGAACAACACTGAATTGGATGAGGTAATCCACCAGCGGGCGAGGCTCGGCATTATGGCGGCGCTGATCGCCAGTCAGCAGCAGGAAGCGGAGTTCACTGTGCTGAAGGAGCGCGTTGGCCTAACCGATGGCAACCTAAGCACCCACCTCAGCGTGCTGGAGCAGCACGGCTACGTCAGCATCGAAAAGCAGTTCGTCGCCCGCAAACCGAAGACCTGGGCGCGCCTTACCGAGGCGGGCAAGACGGCGTTCCAACAATATGTCGCGGCTTTGGAGTCGATCATCCGTCCCGAACTGGAAGCAATCTCCCAGGCCGAGCAAGCGGAGGTGGAGCGTAGCCGCGACCTGGCAGCGCGGGTGGCCGAGCGGCGGATCCGCCCACTGGCAAGGAGTTAAGCGATGAGCTACATCAGCAGCGAGATTAATCAGCAAGCCAGCCGTGACCTGGATACGGTGCGCGGGGCGTTGGGGCGCATCGCCCGTAGCAGCAGCGGCGATGGTTTTTACTTCTTTATCTGGGGGGCGATCGGCGCAGTCGCCCTGCCGCTGGTAGGCTGGCTGCCAGGCGCGGTGAGCTATGGGCTAGCCATCGCGCTCTACCTGGGCGGCTGGGGAGCGACGATTACTTTTAACTCGCGCCAGAAGCGCGACAACGTGGGCAGCGATTGGCGCGGCTCCATCTTCTGGATAGTAATCGCCGCCGAGTCGTTCCTATTCAGCTTCCTGTTTATCTGGGGCCAAGCGCTGGGCTTCCAGCCTGGCTTTCTTGATATTATCAATATCCTGCTATTCGCCCTCGGCCTGATCATCATCGGTGCGTTCAGCGATCTACGCATAGCGCTTATTGGCTTCGCGGAGATTACCATTGCGCTCATCCTACCTGCGTTGCTGCCTTCGGGCGGCGATCGGCTGGCGGTCAGTGGGCTGCTGCTCGGTGGCTGCTACATCCTCGCCGGTTGGTTTGTCTATCAAACTGATCAAGCAATTTAAGAAGTACAGTTTTGTAGGGACGGATTGCGTCCGCCCTGGTGTAAGGCAGTTTTGTAGAGGCGGATTTGCGTCCGCCCAAGTGAAAGGAGCATTGAGTAAATGGCAGTTACGCAGCAAGTGGTAGTCGCTCCCCGCACCCTGACCTCCACGCCGGAAACAGGCAGTGATGTGGTGAAGGTAAATGGCATAACCAGGAGCTTCGGCAAGATCGAGGCGGTGCGTGGCATCAGCTTCACCATCACCCGTGGCGAGATCTTCGGCCTGCTGGGGCCGAACGGTGCAGGCAAGAGTACCACCATCAACATGATCGCCACCTATCTGCGCCCCAGCAGCGGCAGCATCAGCGTGCTAGGCTTGGACACCGTACGGCAGGCGCAGCAGGTGAAGGAGCGCATCGGGGTCGTGCCGCAGGAGATTGCCCTGTACAATGATCTGACCGCAATCGAGAACCTCAACTTCTTTGCCCAAATGTATGATCTGGGCGAGCCCATGATCCAAAAGCGGGCCAAAGAGCTGCTCGACCTGATGGGCCTTTACGAGCGGCGCAATGATGCGGTCAAGACCTACTCTGGCGGGATGAAGCGACGGTTGAACATTGCGGTGGGGCTGATGAACAATCCCGACCTGCTGTTGCTCGATGAACCGACTGTGGGCGTAGACCCTCAGAGCCGCGAGGCCATCTTCGAGAACATCGAAGGGCTGAAGAAGAACGGCCTGACCATCCTCTACACCACCCAGTACATGGAGGAGGCGGAGCGGCTCTGCGATCATATTGCCATCATCGACGAGGGCAAGGTAGTCGCCATCGGCACCCTGGAGCAATTGCTGGCGCTGCGTACCACCCAGGTCGAGGTGCAGCGACCGCGCGGGTTGGCTGAGGTGTTCCTGCAACTGACCGGCAAGCAACTGCGCGACAATTAAGGAGAAGCCATAGTGAAAAAGATGTTTGATGTAACCAGGAAGGACCTACAGCTAATCTGGAAGGATAAGATGGCGCTGATCTGGATGCTGGGCATCCCCATTCTGCTGATGGGGCTGATTGGCTCGGTGTTTAACTTCAGCAGCAGTGGCAGCAGTTTTAGCGCGCCGGTGCCAGTGATAAACCAGGATGGGGCTAATAGCAAGCAGTTCACCAACATCCTCAGCAACACCGGCGCACTGAAGCTAGAGTTCGTGGCCGATGAAGCGGCCGCCAACCAGCGCCTGAGTGATGCCACCAACTATGCTGCTGCTTATATAGTCATCCCCCAGGGCTTTGGTGCAGCGCTGCAGGGCAATGGCAATGCCAAGCTGCGGCTGGTGCTATCGCCCAACGATACCAGCCGTGCCGCTGCCGTGCAAGGCATCATCAGCGGCATAGTCAGTCGTTATGCTAATGCGCTAATCGCGGGCAAGGTGGCTGCGGATGCGGTGCAAAAGTACGGTGGTTCTGCGTCACCAGCAACGGTAAGCAGCGCAGCAAGCGGAGAGGCCCAACAGTTGGCGGGTGCGCCGCCTGTGACGGTTGCGACTGAGACCGCAAAGCCGGTGGGCAGCGCTGGCTCGCCATTCGACGTGATTGTGCCTGGCTATGCAATCATGTTCGCCTTGTTCAGCATCAATGGGGGTGCCTCTAGCATTCTCGAAGAGAAAGAGGCAGGTACCTTCAAGCGCTTGCTGCTCACGCCACTTCGTCCCTGGGCGCTCATTGGCGGTAAAATGGGAGCGCAGTACATCATGGGTGTGATCCAGATCGGCATCCTGATGGCGGTGGGTATCTTCGTCTTCGGCGCGCACGCGGGCAACCCGCTGGGCCTTGCCTTGCTGGTGTTGAGCGTGCCGTTCGCCGCGACCGGCCTGGGGATGCTGCTAGTCAGCCTGGTCAAGACCCGCCGTCAGTTGCAGCCAATCAGCACTGCAGTAATCCTGGGTTCATCAGCGATTAGCGGCACCTGGTTCCCGCTCTGGCTGGAGCCGCAATGGTTGCAGGGGATGAGCCGAGTCACGCTGAACACCTGGGCAATCGAGGGGTTCAATGGAGTGATGATCTTCGGCAAGAGCGCGCTCGATATCCTGCCCAACATCGGCGTGCTTATCCTCTACGGCCTGATCTGCTACCTGTTGGCAACCCGCCTGTTCAAGGTGCGCGAGGGCGATACTGCCACCAGCGGATAGGCAAGGCTACCATGAAGCTCCACCTAACCAACCCCCGGCCAGCGCTGGCCGGGGGTTATTTTGCATACGGCGCGCGTTATACTTATGTCCCCTTAGCAATACTCTAATCGGCTGATTTTGCCATGCTATAGCTGGCAAATCAGGTAATCCAAATTGAGTGAATATGGGGTATAATGTAAAGCAGCAGACACTTCTGTATAAGTCTGCCTGCGAACAGCCTGCCAGGCCAACCAATGTCGGTTAGGATAGCAGATAGGACCAACCCCCCCACAAGAGAAAGGATGGATATATGCAAGTTACCCGCAAGTCAAACGCTTTGCTCCTGTTGTTGGCCGCCCTATTGCTGATTGGCAGCATGGCGGTAGGAGGCTCGGCGCTGGCCGCGCTGAACAGCTCCAACCCTAACATGAATATGGGAACGGCCCAAGCGCCCAGCTACTATGACGCGACTACCGCCCAAAGCGACCAGCCGCAGGATGTAGCCGTCAGCATCGTCAATTTCGCCTTCAACCCTCAGTTCATCACTGTCACGGTTGGCACTACCATAGACTGGACTAACAATGACAGCGCTCATCATACCGTGACTGCTGATGACAACTCATTCAACTCTGGGGATATGGCCCCCAGCGCGGTCTTCACCCACACCTTCAGCACGGTTGGCACTTTCGGCTACCACTGCTTTTATCATGGTGGCCCTGGCAGCGGGATGTATGGCACCGTATTCGTGGTCGCAGGCGGCGGCACCCCTACCCCTACCAGCACCCCGCAACCGACCAGCACCCCCACCCCGAACCCCAACGATCAGATTATCGGCAGCTTGGTACTCACCCAGGACCTCAATATGTCGTCGTCGGCGGGGGTGGGTTCGCTCAACGCTTCTATCGCCGGACATCCATTCGGCACCAGCGGGTTCGTGCTGCTCAACTACAATGGCGGCCCCAACTTCGTTCCCTGTCCCTGCCCACCTTCGCCCAACGGCAACGACTACAGCTTGCTCAGTGCGCCATTCACCAGTGTCAGCATCAGCCTCACCCGCGGCAGCGGCCTCTCCAACCCATTCACTCAGACGCAGAGTGGCGGCAGCCTGTTCATTGACAGCCTGGCACACAAGTTCAGCGCTCTCTACGACAATGGCCCGAATGGGCAGAACCAGACCCTCGTTATCAGTGTAACCAACCTGCCTGTTACGCCGTTTCGCCTTACCGTATATAACAATAACAACCCTGGCGGCGGTGCGCGTAGCGGCACCATGATTGTCACCAACGGCGCGGGCAATCCCGCCCAGCTACTCAACTACGGCAACGGTGGCGGCGCAGTTACCCAGTGGCTGTTGAATGGCAGTAGCAGCGTCACTATCATTGAGACTAACGCTAGCAGCAGCGGCAACCTGCCGGTGGGCGGCATCCTGTTCGACAATGGCAACGGCAGCGCCACACCCACCCCAACCGTCACGCCGAGCGCCATCGCCACCAACACGCCAACCCATACACCCGCGCCGACCAGCACCAACACACCAGCGGCCAGCACCCCCACCAACACCCCAATCACATCCGCCACTAATACGCCCGCGCCAACCAATACCCCGGTTGTAACCCCAACCCCGTGTGGCTCTCCCGCTGCCTGGGTCAGCGGTATGGACTTGCCCGCCACCCGTACCCGCGCCATCGGTGTCTACTATCCCGTTAACGGTAAGTTCTATGCTCTCGGTGGCCGCACTTCGGACAACGCGGGCAGTGATGTCCTCAATCCTACCGAGTATGATCCAGGCACTAATACCTGGACCCAGAAGAGCGCCATCTTCCCCAGCAATTACGTCAACAACATGGCGGGGGGAATTATCACCATCAGCGGCACCCAGCAAATCATCGCGATCAGCGGCAACTTCGCGGGTGGCACTACCACCACTGGCAGTGTCTACCTGTACAACCCCAACACCGATACGCTCACCACCTTGAGCAGTGATCCCTGGCCTGCGGGCGTGATGTCCAGCACCCTACCAGGGGGCTTCACCGTGGTCAACAACAAGCTCTACATCATCGGTGGAATTATCCTCACCGTGGGAAACAACAGCCAGATCTGGGAGTTCGACCCGGCGCGGGCGGCAGGCAGCCGCTGGGCGCTGAAGAACGCCATCCTGCCAGTGCCACTCAGCTATATCCCGGCGACTGCACTTGGCAATATCATATACACTGCTGGTGGCGCGACCTACGATGGCACCACCTTGACCGACACCACCAACTCTTACGCCTACAACCCCGTTGCTGACACTATCGCTCCGTTGGCGAACCCCATCCCGCGCATGACTGGCGAGACGCGGGCGCTAGCCTACAACGGTAAGATGTGGGTACTGGGTGGTGGTCGCATCGCACCCAACCCCAGCAACGAAGTAGACATCTACGACCCGGTAGCGGGAACGTGGAGTGTGGGAACACCATTCACCAACGCCCGCCGCAACGACGGAGCGGACACGGACGGCACGCACATTTACCTGGCGGGCGGCTACGTGCCGACTACGGCAACTGCCAGCCTGGAGATCTACAACCCGGCGACGAGTTGCAACACACCAACGATCACGCCAGTGCCGCCTACGGCTACCAGCACGGCAGTGCCGCCTACGGCCACCAGCACATCAGTGCCACCAACCAACACGCCAGCCCCCACCAACACGCCAGCCCCCACCAACACACCCGGCGGCCCCACCAATACGCCCGCGCCAACCAACACCGCAGCGCCAACTAACACCCCAGGCGGCCCGACCGTCACGCCGGTGCAACCAACGGTGACACCCACCGATTGCGCCAACCCCTTCGTGGACATCACTGGCAACCTCTTCTACACCGCTATTCACTACCTGAACTGCCGGGGCGTGGTTGGTGGCCTCGATCCCAGCCACTACGGCCCCGCTGGCACCTCCACTCGTGGTCAGTTCGCCAAGGTGGTGGTGCTGGGCTTCGGCACGCCGTTCTTCACCCCCACCACGCAAGACTTCGTGGACGTGCCACCCAGCTACTTCGCCTACGTCTACATCGAGAGTGGTTTCCATGCTGGCATCCTTAGCGGCTTCGACCCCGCCACCTGCACCGCGCATGGCCTGGGTACACCCTGCTACCTGCCCAACCTGCCCATCACCAGGGGCCAGCTAACCAAGCTGGTGGTCAACGCGGGTGGCTACACCCTGATTACGCCGCAGGGTGGTATCCAGGACTTCAGCGATGTACCGCCCAGCAACGTCTTCTACGTCAGCATCGAGACGGCTTACCACAACGGCATCATCAATGGCTACCCCGGCGGTATCTTCCTGCCCAACGCCAACATCCGCCGCGACCAGATGGCCCAAATCGTCTACGAGGGCATCATCCACAAGCCCTGAGCCATGACTGAGGACTGAGTGCTGAGTGCTGAGTGCTTGGTAACCTAAGTTATGATGTTCGCCCCGCCCGCTGGGAGGGGCAGGGGGGTGGGTCTACATCGCGCTGCACGCACCCACCCCAACCCCTCCCGGCGGGAGGGGAAATGACACCGCTCCCTCAAAACTTAGTTACAAAGCACTGAGTACCTCACTAACTTAACTTTGATGAGGACCTTCGTAGGGGCGCAGATTTATTGCGCCCCGCTGAGGCGCATTACTGCCCATTGAAAGTTTGTAGGTGCGGTACTGAATGCTGAGTAAGATGAAGGGAGGGCGCACCTTGCGGTGCGCCCTCCTGCTGCCTTTGAGTTAGGCAATATACCTATGCAGTAGCGATGCGGCCCAGCGCCGTTGGCAATATCCCCCTTGTGCCAGCCTCGTCCCACCACTGCCAGAGCGAGTAGCTGCGGGCAACTAGCTGCTGGTCGCGCCTTACCTCCTGCAAGCGGGAGAACTGGCTGTCGGTATGGACTTCGATCCAGGTATCTACGCTCAACTGCTCGTCAAGGCCAGCAGGGATGTAGTATTCGACATCGTAAAGGCTGGGCGAGAGCGTGCCGCCCGCCGCGAGAGACGCAAGGTCCGCGCCAGCCGCGACCAGCGCTTGCCAGCCCGCATCATCAAGCAGGTCGAGGTAGCGGGCGTTGTTGACGTGCTGCTGCCCATCGAGCAAGCTATAACCAACCCTCATGCGGTGGCGATGAGCAGGCGAAGCGGCGGCGGGTGGCCAGGCGGACGGTGTGGGCGCATCGCCTGCGGGAAACCAGAGGGCCACCATCTCGGTGGGGATACGCGCTGGGCGCAGGGTGATCGGCTCCAGGTTGACCCACAGCGACTGGGCCTCGGCCACCTGCTGCCCTGCCTCGTCACTGAAGCTGTAGGTTCGCTGCGCCAGGCTGCGGGCAAAGCCGATTGCCTGCGTTGTCACCGTCAGGCTGGCAGGGTAGCGAACCGGCTGGTTAACCAGCAGGCGAGTGCGGCGGATAACCCAGGGGTTGCCCGCCCAGCCGATATCGCGGGCATCGAGGGTTGCCACCTCCTGGGTGTAGCACAGATAGGCGGATGGGCGCAGAACACCGCTCGCCCCACATTCGTCATAGCGCACCGCGAACCTCGCGCTGAACTCACGGCCCATCTGTTCCTCCTGCACGTGCGTAGATAATTGCTTCTATAATGGTACAGTTCTTGCGCCCGTTCGCGAAATGCTGGCGGTCCATACGATGATTATAGCATGATCTGCAACAGTATAAAATCCGCAGTGTAAAATTCGTGTAAAAAGCAGGCAAACCGCGAACTTACTCCGCCTTGTTGGTGTAATTTATGCTATTATCGTGGCAATCACGCTTCCTCTGTATTGCTCAGGCCCAAAGGACAGGATAATGATAAAGATAAAGATAAACATTTGGATGAAGATTACGCTCGGTTCATTGCTACTCATACTGGTGATATCCGAACCCCCCGCTCTCGCCGCTAGCTCTCCGCCGAACCCCGACCAATCATCGGTTACGCCAAACTCTCCACCCTACTGCGATGAATGGCACGCCGAATACCCGGCGGTGGTCGAGGTGGGTAGCACCTACTATGCTTACTACAGCGGCTATGGCTGCAAATGGCAGATTTACTACGCCACCAGCAGCGATGGCGTTCACTTCAACAAGCAGGGGCCGATTGCGATTGACGATGGCTGGGCCACCCAGCGGGCTTTCCCCTTCGTCCTCTATGAGAACGGCCTGTTCCGTCTCTACTATGGTGGTGGCTATCCCTATCAGATCGGTTACGCCGAAAGCCAGGATGGAGTTCACTTCACCGCCCAAACCCAGCCCGTGCTGCCGGTTGCCAGCGGACAGTGGGACGATTTGCAGACGCTACGCCCATCGATTGTCAAGCAGTCGCCTCCCGATGCCGCTCTGGTGCAGAAGTTGGGTTTGGCGACTACTCCGCCTCAATTGTATCTGATGTATTACAACGGTTTCGGCGATGATGATTCGGCGGTTGGCCTGGCCTATAGTAGCGACGGTCTCACCTGGCAGCGTTATACGGGCAACCCGATTGTCACCGCCCCCGAGGAGGGCGTATACACCAGCTTCGCCATCCGCGAGGAAGGTACCACCTACCTGTACTACCACACCGGCACTGACCTATATCTGATGACCAGCCCCGATGGGGTTGACTTTACACCTTACTCTAGCGACCCCATTCTGCATATCGGCAACCCCGGCACCTGGAACGCTGGGCTAGTCTACGGCGCATTCGTGCGCCGCACCGATGCAGGTGATTACGCCATGTACTTCAACGGTATCCCTGCACAGGACGCACCTTATGGCATGGTGGGGATGGCAACCAGCCCCGACCTGATCCACTTTACCCAGAGCGCGGCCAATCCGGTGATTACCGTGGGCAACACGCCCGCTAACTTTGAGGCCCATGCCAACCCCGACGGCAGCATCACCGCTGATTGGCATGATGTGGTTAGCGACACCACATCGTACCGCCTCTCCTATGGAGTGCAGAGCAAGGTCTACGTTACTTCGATCGACCTCAGCGGCGGCGACAGCTTCACCTTCACCCCCGACAGCATTGGCGATTATTACCTTAGTGTGACTGCTCTCAGCGCGGCACAGCGTGCCTACCCCGCCGAAGAGCGAGTCGTTCACTTGCCGCTAATTGCCGCTGTTGTCAGCCAGCCAGTTAGCCGCCAGTCACAATCAATGCGCGGCCTCAGCAGCCTCAGCGTGCTGCTGGTTGCCCTGGCGGCGGTCGCCGAGACGCTGGTGGCGCGGCAGTGGCTACGTCAGATCGTGCGGCGAAAGGCGAATTGAGTAGAGTGGTTGCAAAGTCGGCGGCCTGGGTGAAGGACGGGTACTGTACCGGCTACGCTGGCAAATCGAGTTGATGTTCAAGCTGTGGAAGCAAGAGGGCAAAGTAGATGAGAACCGCAGCCACAAAGAGTGGCACATACTGATCGAGATGTACGCGAAGCTAACCGCAATGCTGCTACACCACTGGCTGGTGGTGCTGGGGTGCTGGGGAGAAGAGGCGCGGGGGATGCTGAAGCTGGGGCAGCTAGTGCGCGACAGCACGGGGATGCTAATCACGCACTGGGAAGCAGGGGTGGAAACATGGCGCAAGGTGGTAGCGCGGTTGCAGCGCGAGGTGAGCCTGCACTACAAGATAAACAAGCAGCAGAAGTCACCAGCGGCCCATCAACTAGTGGCCAGTATTAGCTACTGTACATAAGCAAGGTTGATAGCTATGGGGTCTGGGGGTTCAGCCCCCCAAGCTCATCCCCTACTTTCTTAGCTAGATGCCTATGGGGCGCACCTCAGTGCGCCCCTACGGGTAAATCCACTGGTTTTCAGACAGTTTCTTACACTTTAGCCGCGTAGAGCTTATGTATTTCGTAGGGGCGGTGGCCTGCCCTGGCCCAATTTACATCATCACCATATTGAATCGGTATTTAGAAGCAAGTAGATGCCTGGTGACTAATGCAGAAAGCCGCTGCCAGCTAGTTTGCTGGCAGCGGCTTCCTTTTAATCTACCTTCTACCTTCCCTAGAATGCAGGCTCGGCAACGGGCTGAGGGGCATCCTGCTTCACGTCAGGAGTTCGGCGGCGCAGCGGCGCTTCGCGTAGGAACACCGCCGCGATTAGCAAGCTAATGCCAATCACGATGCTGGCATCGTAGGCGTACTGGATTGCCACTTGCAGCGAGGAGACCAGTTGGCCGAACACCTCATTACCTCCAGCCTGACCCAGGATGGTGTTGAGCGCCTGATGACTGACAGTGCGGAAGGTGGGGTCGGTCAAGGAGCGCACACTGAAGATGCTGTCGGTCAGTTGAGCCGGAGTCTGGCCCACGCGGGCAGCGAAAGGTGCTACCCCTTGCTGCACCTTGCTGATAACATCTGGCGAGATAGCTTGATGCAACCGGCTAGTGAAGGTGCTGGTTACCAGGGTGCCGATGATCGCCGCACCGAGCGTTTGGCCGATGCTGCGAAGGAAGGTTATGCCAGCGGTGCCAGTGGCGAGCTGGTTCATCGGCAGCGAGTTCTGCGCCGCCAGATTGACGATGGGGCTGAACAGGCCGATACCCAGGCCAATCACGATGATATTACGGGTAACGGTGCCTTCATCGGTGCCAACTCCCATCCCCGCCAGCAGGAAAGCGCCGATAATCAGGATGACGGTGCCAGCAACAACGAACATCTTGTACTTGCCAGTGCGGGCCACAATTTGTCCAACCGCAATGCTGCCAAACACCAGGGTGAGCATCAGCGGGGTGAGGATTGCGCCGCTGGAGGTAGCGCTGTCGCCGATCACCCCTTGCACGAACCAGGGGCTATAGAGGATGAGGCCGAACATCGCCGCGCCGCCAAGCAGACCGAGAATGGAGGAGACGGTGTAAATGTCGTTCTTGAACAGACTGAGCGGCAGAATTGGCTCGGCGGCTCGAGTTTCGACGAAGATGAAGCCAGCCAGCCCGACCAGCGCGACCGCAAACGTGGTCAGCACCTGCCACGAACCCCATGGGTAGGTTTGTCCGCCCCAGACGAGCGCGAGCAGCAGCGGGACGATGAAGAGCAGCGAGAAGAACGAGCCACCAAAGTCAATGCGCTTCAACTCATCTAGCAGCTTGCCGCCCGCCTTGCGCGTGCGACCTAGCGCAGTAGGCATCACGAAGTAGATAGCGACGAAAGATAGTATCTCCAGCGGGATGTTGACGTAGAAGACCCAGCGCCAGCCCGGGTTGTCGGTAATCCAGCCGCCCACACTGGGGCCGATTACGCTGGCTATACCGAACATCCCGAAGAACAGACCCTGCCACTTTGCCCGCTCCTGGGGGGTGAAGATGTCGCCGACAACAGTGAAGATAACTGCCATAAGCGCACCCGAGCCGATACCTTGCAAAGCGCGGTAGTAGATTAGCTGGTTGATGTCCTGTGAAGTGCCACACAGCGCCGAGCCAATCGTGAAGATGGCGATACCGGTCATAAGAATGTATTTGCGGCCAAAGATGTCCGAAAGCTTGCCCATGATTGGGATGCTGGCGGTAGAGGTGAGCAGGTAGGCGGTCGTCACCCACGAGACTAGCTCAAAGCCCTTCAGCTCGGTGATGATGCGGGGCATCGCGGTGCCGACGATAGTCTGGTCGAGCGCTGAAACCAGCATTGAAAGCATCAGGCCGCCAATAACGGCATACAACGCCCGTCCATGTAGCCTCGTCTCGGTGAACGCATCATTCTGCGTCAATGCCTGCTTCGGTAGCTCCGGCCCAGCCGCATTCTGTTGCGTGCCAACGTAATCCTGCACCGGAGTGCCGGACTGCTTCTCCAGCTCCTGCTGCTCCAGCTTGTTCACTTCTTGTTCAGTGATTGCCATTTCTTATTCTCCTTATTATTTATTAGTCTGTGTCGGCTTCGGCCAGTTCCGAAAGGTTGTCGACCACGCGGCGCAGTTTGGCCCGCAACTGCAGCACCTCGTCGTGGCTGATGCCAACAAACGCCTGCTGCCAGAGTTCCAGCACCTTGTGCTGCACCTCCTCGTACAACTGGCGGCCTGCATCGGTCAGGTAGATGAGGGTGAAGCGATTGTCCTGGGGTGCGGTTTCACGGCGGATAAGGCCATCCTGCTCGAGCTGCTTGGCAACGCGGGTGATACCCGCCGCATCCACGCCCAGCAACTCCTGGATCTTGCGCTGGCTGACCCCAGCTACAAACTTGCGGGTCTCCTGCGCGATGCGCTCCTGAAGCGCCTGCTCAGTCATCATCTCCTCACGGGCAAGCAGCGAAATCATCCGCCATTGCGCGCCGCTCATGCCGGTAAGGCTATGGAAAGCGTGATGGAAGGTGTGCATCATCCGGCCCATCTCGCTGATCAGGTTGTCGCCACCAGGCCCACTCGCGCCGCTGGGGTCGTCCGCGACGCTGAACACCTTGAATTGTTCGAGGCCCGCCTTGGGGTCTCTGGTTTCTGTAATCATGCTTTGTACCTCTTTGTCTTAGCGCTTTATTGTGCGGTACCCTTGTTACTGCAACCGTTGCTGTATCAACGATTGCAAGTGCCATTATAACAAATATTCGTTGCAGTGTCAAGGGTTGTGCATACATCTTTAGTCTGATGGCCGAAATTAGTAGGAATCGCGCCCTTGCCAGCTTTAATGCTGAACGGGTATAATAACTATAATATGGCAACCATACAGCGAACCGAATATGACCGCCTCGCCGCTGCCACCTCGCGCAGTTGGCTGCCGCTGCTCGGCATTGGCGCGGCGCTAGGGCTGGGTCTGGCCGGTGGGCTGGCGGTAACGTTGGGCAACCCGCTGATCCCCTTTGCCGCCATCGCGGGGATGTTGGCGCTGGCGGTGCTGCTGAGTAGCAAGCAGCGGCTGATGGTGGGCGCGGCTTTGATCGCCATCCTGCTGCCCTTTGCGGTCGTGCCGGTCAAGCTGGTGATCACCCCGGCATTCCTCGAAGTGACCGAGCTGCTGTTGATTGCCGTCTGGCTGGGGCAACTGATAAAAGGCAAGCCGCTGAACGTATCGCCGGTACACGCGCCGCTGCTGGTGTTCATCGGCCTCAGCCTGTTCGCCTTCATCCTGGGCATCGCCCGTGACTTCAGCGCCGACATCGCCCACAACTATTTCCGCATGGCGCTTGGCTTTGTGCTTTTCTACGTCGTCACTACATTGGTAGATGCACCGATGCTGCGACGGATGGTGCGCTGGCTGGTGGTCGCAGGCGGATTGGCGGCGGCAATCGGCATTGGTCTGTGGGCGCTGGGCGACCGTGCCGCGGGCATTTTGCTGCGCCTCAGCGTGATTGGCTATCCCACCACTGACGTAATTCGCCACCTCGAAGCCAACCCGGCCCTGGCGGTGCGGGCGACCAGCACCTCAGTCGACCCCAACAGCTTTGCCGGGATGTTGGTGCTGGTATTCATCCTCGCTCTGGCCCAGGCATTGGCGAAGCACATCGATAGCGTCGGTCTGCCCCGCTGGCTGACCTGGGGAACGGTGGCGGCCAGCGGCGTGGCCCTGATCCTGACTCAGTCGCGCTCTGCCTGGCTGGGCGCGGTGGCGGCGGCGGCAATTATCGCGCTACTGCGCTATCGCCGTCTGCTCATCTACGGCGCGGTTGGAGCAGTCGCGGTGTTGGGGCTGGGGTTGGGCAGCGGCTATCTCGCCCGCCTGACTGCCGGTTTCGCGCTTCAGGATCCCGCCACAATTATGCGGCTCAACGAATACGCCAATGCCTTCGCCATCATCCAGAAGTACCCCTGGTTCGGGGTCGGCTTCGGCACGGCGGGCGGCTCCGAGCTAGACCTGACTACCGGCGTGAGCAGCGTCTACCTAACCATCGCCGAGCGGATGGGGCTAATCGGGCTGGCGGGTTTCGGCTTCGTGATGTTCACCTTCTTCGCCTACGTGCTGCCCCGCCTGCGGCACGATGCTCACCCTCTCCCGACCTCCCCCGGTGGGGGGGGGGTTTTCCGTACTCCCCTCCCACCGGGAGGGGTAGGGGGTGGGGCCGGGCGGCGTGAAGCACCAGGGCGTGATAAATCACGCCCCTACAGCAGTGATGAAGAAGCGTACGCTGTTCAACTCAAAACTCATAACTCAAAACTCATAACTCACGACGCTCTCAGCACTACGCTGCTTGGCCTAATGGCAGCGGTGGCGGGTGCGCTGGTGGTCGGTGTGTTGGATCACTACTTTTTCAATATCGAGTTCCCCCACATGGCGATGTTGTTCTGGCTGTTCGTCGCGCTGGCCGTAGTCGCGGCACGACTAATTGACGAACAGGCAGCGGGGGAGAAGGAGCAAGCTAATGGAATTGGACATTGACGCGATCAAGCGCACCATCCCACACCGTTTTCCTTTCCTGCTGGTGGATAAGATCATCGAGTGCGAACCGGGGCAGATGGCAGTGGGCCTCAAGGCGGTGAGCGGCAACGAACCGTTCTTCCAGGGTCACTTCCCCGATTACCCGCTGATGCCCGGAGTGCTGATCCTGGAGGCGCTAGCTCAGGTTGCCGCTATCTGCGTGCAGCTGCTACCGGAGTACCAGGGCAAGCTGGGGGTGTTCGCCGGGCTGGACAACGTGCGCTTCAAGCGGCAGGTGCGCCCCGGCGATTTGCTCCGCCTGGAGATTAAGATTACCAAGCTGCGGATGCCGCTCGGCACCGCCAGCGCCGAGGCGACCGTGGACGGCCAGCTAGCCGCACGTGCCGACCTGATGTTTGCGCTCACCGATATACAGATGGGCGCGGCGGCCCAGGAGAAGAAATAACCATGATCGATACCACCCAGATGAAACCCTATGACATCCCCACTGCGCCCGCCGTCGAAACTGGCCCCACCCGCCACCCCACCCGCGCCCAGGCATACCTGCTCTTCCTCACTGTGCTGGTGCTGAACGCGATTGGGCAGACGGTGGTTGCCGCTTTTGGCCTGCCCTTCCCCATCGCCGTGACCCTCGGCGAAATCCTGTTCATCCTCGTGCCAGTGCTAGTTTTCCTCCAAATTGGCAAATTCGACCTGCGGGCTACCCTGCACCTCAACCCCACCACCCCGCAGATGCTGCTGCTCAGTGTGGGGGTGGCACTGCTGGCGTGGCCGCTGGCCGAGGTGCTTGGCTATGTTACCGACCTGATATTGAGCAACATTGGGCCGCTGCCTCCGCTGGTGCCGACTCCTAAGAGCGGCGCAGAGGCGCTCTCCTATCTGGTGGTGCTGACCATCGTGCCAGGGATATGTGAGGAAGCGCTCAATCGCGGGGTGATGCAGCGAGCGTTCGAGCGGCAGGGGCTGTGGCGCACCGTTTTCTATATTGGCATCTTCTTCGCCCTGTTCCATCTCGGCCTCTACTCGCTGCTGTTCACCTCGATGCTGGGCGGGGTGCTAGCGTACGTGGTGTTCAAGACTAACAGTATCTACAATTCGATGGTCTGCCATGCGGCTTTCAATATGGTGACGGCAGTGCTGCTGGTACTAACCTATTTTGGCACAATACCTCAAAACTTCGAGGACATCGGCTGGCTTATACCGCTGGCAGTGGTCGCCACCCCGCTGCTGTTCCTGCTACTGCGCTACATCGGGCAACTGAGCGGCGAACGCAAGGATGAGAAGGTCTACGTTGCGCCGGTGGACAACAGCATGGTCAAAGGCCGGTTCAGCTTCGCGGAGATGGCGCTACTCACAGTTATCGTGGTCATCTTCGTGACGGTGGCGTTGCTCGGCGAAGTGGGAACACGGGTGGTGTGCAGCAACCCACAGCAATTTGTGCGCTATATACCCAACATCGTGCAGATTTGTAAGGGGTGAGTGCCGGGCGCGATAGACTGGTAGACACGGCGGCGGCGGCGATGCACCTCGCCTTGCGCGGGCTGGGGCATGGCAAGTTGCCGCCACACCCTGCCCGCGTGCTTATCATCAAGCCCTGCTGCATTGGCGATGTGCTGTTTGCCACTCCGCTGCTGGCGACCATCAGCGCAGCAACGCAGGCCCACATTGGCTGGCTGGTGGGGCGGCACTCGCGGGCCGCGTTGCTGGGCAACCCACGCCTCAGTGCGTTGCTCGATGCGGGCGAACTGGGGGCCAGCCACTACCCGTTTGGCGCGATGATGAGCATGGCCTTGCGGCTGCGGCGTAAGCAGTTCACTGCCGCCTTCATCCCCGACCGTTCACCCGCGCTGGCGTTGCTGGCTCTGCTGGCGGGCATTCCCTACCGCGCAGGGCTGAATAGTCGTAATCGCGGCCTCGGCCTTAGTGCGGCGGCGGAGGTAGACGATCGCCAGAGCGCGAAGCATGAGGTGGAGATCTACCTAGATGTCGCCCGCGCCGCTGGTTTGCCGGTTTCCGCCGACCCCCGCCTGGAATACCACCCTACTACTGAAGCGCAGTCCGCCGCTGACGCGCTGCTGCTCTCCCTGCCGCTCGACCGCGCCCGGCCAACCATCACCATCCACCCCGGCGGTGGGGTCAACCCCGGCGGGCAGTTGCCCAGCAAACGCTGGCCGGTGCAACACTTTGCGGCAATCGCGGCGCGGCTAGCGGAGCAAGCCAACGTGCTAGTGTTGGGCGGTGCGGGCGACGATGACCATCAGCTTGCCGCAACCGTGCAGCAGGGCGATACCCGCATCCACAACCTGGCGGGCAGACTGGACCTGGCGGCAACAGGTGCGTTGCTGCAGCGAACCGCGTTGCACCTCGGCAATGATACCGGGGTCAGCCACCTGGCAGTTGCCTGCGGCTGCCGTACCCTCGCCATATTCGGCCCCACCAGTGTGCTGCGTTACGGGCTGTATGGCCCACCCACCCAGGTGCGTAACCTCTACCCGGCCAGTTGTGAGGATGGCGGTGGCAATACGGCGGCGGTGACGGTCACGCAAGTGTGGGAAGCGGTTGCGGCAATGGTGAATGGTGAGTGGTAAATAGTGAATTAGTGGTTATGCTGCTCAACTGCGTTCTTGGCCCGATGCGCCAGGCTCGAATGTAGCGGCGCTTTCTGTTTGGGGCAACCCGCCGCCGCTAGGTGCTACCGATGGTGGAAGTGGAAATTGCAATGCCCCAATAACGCTGACCACCTTTCTTAGCCCTGATAGTGTAAATGGCGGCCAGCTTGTCACATTCGCTTCCGCCTGGCAGTTGCTAGGAAACTATGAGCATAGCTGGCAGTTTCATGTTAGCGATGATGGTAAGGCCAACTTCGTTAAGGAGGACGGTGACAAACTGCCGGAGTTGCCACAATAGCCGCGCCTGGTGTAAAATAAGGGCGTAAACGGCGCAACAAAAACGGCCCGTTTGCGTAATATAAAGTGGAGACGACTGCAGTACGGCTGGGTCGTCTGCGCCCTCGCTCCGCAAGCGGAGCGAGGCAACCAACCAGCGTAGCGTTGCCAGTAGGCGGCGCACGTAAGGCGTTACACAAGAAAGGGAGCGTAAAAGCTAATGAGCATCTTCGACCGTATTAGCACCATCCTGCGGGCCAACGTAAACGACCTGCTGGATCATGCGGAAGACCCGGAAGTGATGTTGAACCAGATTATCCGCGACATGGCCGACCAAATCAACCAGGCGCGCACACAGGTTGCCGGTATGCTGGCCCAGCAGTTGGAACTCCAGGGCGAACTCAACACCGCCCAAACCAACTCGGCACAGTGGGGCAGCAAGGCGGAGATGGCGGTGAAGGCTAGCCGTGACGACCTCGCCCGCGAAGCCCTGCAACGCAAGAACGACTACGATAGCCAGCTAACCGTCTACGGCCAGCAGCTTGAGGCCCAGACCGCCACCGTCAATCACCTCAAGGACCAGTTGCAGCAGTTGCAGGACAAGTACGACAGCACTGTACGCAACAAGGATATGCTGATCAGCCAGCACCACCAGGCGCAAGCCACCCAGCAGATGGCAAACGCCACCAGCTCGCTCAACAATGTGGATTACAGCAGCGACCTGAGCCGCATGGAGCATCGCATCAATCAGGAATCGGCGACCGCATCGGCCAATGAGCAAATGTCGAACTTCGGCACCCAGAGCAGCCTGGACAATCAGTTCTCCTCGATGCAATCCAACACTGCGGTAGAGACTGAACTGGCATCGATGAAGCAACGCCTGGGCGTAGGCGGTAGCAGCGCTGGCAGCCCTAGCTCTAGTAGCACCGGCAGCAACGCCAGCGTCGATGCGCCTACCACCAACCTGAGCAGCGGCAGCGGCAGCGGCTCCGGCCACTAGCACGTAATTGAGGCAACTAGAGGGCGCGGGAGCAGTTTTCCCGCGCCTTTTTGCTAAATTAGGCCATTTTGAGGCTTAGGCTCTTGACATAATAGCAAACTTGATATATTATGTTATGTATACATGGCAGGACTAACTTATCTTTGGAGGTAGCGATGATCGCAAAGCAGTGGAAACTCTATAGCGTAATCATGCTGGTGGCCTTGACGCTGGGGGCGATCGGCGGCGGGCTGTTGGCGCTTGCCAGTGGCAGCCAGGCCAATGCCCAGGCAACTATTGCCGTCAGCAGTGATTTCAGCAATGCCGCTTTCCTGGTTGCCGATGACGGCACCTACGCAGGCGGCTTGATGGCTCCCGCAGGGGGCAGCCAGGTGGTCTACATCAGCGCCAATGGCGACACCATGGCTGGCATCGCGGCCCGCTTTGGGGTGAGCGTCGCCGCGCTAGCCACCGCTAATGGCATGAGTGTCAACGAGCAACTGAACGGCGGTGAGCAGTTGCTCATCCCCACCGCGACCCAGCCAGCCACGCCCGCTGTAAACCGCCCGCCCGCCGCCCAGTCTGCGCCAGCAACGGCAAAGGGCGATGCCCCTGCTACGGCCAACCCAACCAGCGCATCGCAACCCGCCGCGCCAGCCGCCCCACCCGCCGTCGACACGCAGGGCGCGTATACCATCCAGGAAGGTGACACCTTGAGCGGCATTGCCGCCCGCTTCGGCGTTTCGATTGGCGACCTCGCCAACGCCAACGGCATCGTTTCACTGTCGCAGATTTACAGTGGCGCGAAGTTGACCATCCCCGGCAAGGCGCACCCCACGGACAGTAACGGCAGCGGCGCAGTGGCCGCCCCATCGGTGCAATCGCCCGCCACCAAACCTGCACCAGCTAGCCCTCGTCAAGCCGCTGCGACCAGCCAGTACACCGTGCAGACGGGTGACAACCTGAACGCGATTGCCGCCAGCTATGGGCTGAGTGTGGACACTCTGGTCAACGCCAACAATTTGACTGACGCGAACACCATCTACGTCGGCCAGTCGCTGACCATCCCCGGCACCAGCCAGCCAGTAAGCAAGCCGCAGCCGGTGCTACAGCCCGCCACTACTTCGCGGCCCAAGCCGGTGGTGGACGATACCCATCAACCCGCCCCACCGCCGCCCAGCAACCCGACCCTGGGCGCACCCGACAACCGCTGGATTGACGTGAACATCTCCACCGAGACACTGACTGCCTACGAGGGCGATGTGGCAGTCTTCCACTCGGCGGTCAGCACTGGCATCGCCAGCCACCCAACCGTAATCGGACGCTACGCCATCTACGTGAAGCTGGAATCCACTCCAATGAGCGGTCCAGGCTACTATCTGCCTGGCGTGCCATACACGATGTACTTCTACGAGGGCTACGGCATCCACGGCACCTACTGGCACCACAACTTCGGCCACCCCATGAGCCACGGCTGCGTCAACCTGCCCACCCCGGCGGCCAAGTGGATGTTCAACTGGGCCTCGGTCGGCACCCCGGTGGTGACACACTACTAAGCCGCGTTGCAAGTTGCAAGTTGAAGGCAGAATGATAGCAGCCAGCGAACTTCGCTGGCTGCTTTCTGTTGTATACCAATTCGTCGAGCAGAAGGTGCATTATACGTGGGGGCGCGAATTTATTGCGCCCAGCCGTTTTCTACCATCGACATCATGAATTGGCATTATGGGTGCGGAGTTGGTGAAGGGGTAGCTACAGCTGGTGCCACACCCAGATCCTTCAGCTTCTGCTTTAGCCTGTCTCGAGCTGCGGGAGGCCCATACGACCCACAGGTGCCTATGCTGCCGCCCGTTGTAGGTACACCACCGCAAGCCAGCGCTGCCTGGTAATCAGCGATTGCTTTATCCTTCTGCCCCAGCTTCAGGTAAATATCTCCACGGCTTATGTAGCTGTCAACATCTGTCGGTACGTAGCTGATCGACTGGCTGTAGGCCGTGATTGCCTGGCTGTATCGCAAGGTCGTGCTATACACGCTGCCGATACTGGCATAAGCACGGTAGCGGGTGTAATCCTGATCACGACTGGGGACAAAGCCGATAATGGCGTTATAGTCGGCGATCGCGTTATCATAGTCGCCGATTGCTTGGTAAGCACTAGCCTGATCGTCATATGTGTTCACGTCGTAAGGCCGAATCCTGATCGCGTCGCTATATACAAATATGGCCGCGTCATACTCCTTTTCTTGCATATACTTCGTCGCCAAGGTGCTATAGTCAAAAGAGCGATCCAGGTTTACTGAGTTCTGATACTGAACAAAGGCCAAATAGAGACCGGCGGCGGCAAGGAACGCGATTATGGCAGTCAGCAGAACCAACCACCAATGCTGCTTAGGCAACGCTTGAATTAGTAGCGCAATGCTAGCGAACAGCGCAGGGGCAGCAATAGCCAGGCGCAGCACCATTAGAGAGTTAGATGAGTCTGAAAGATATTCTGCTGGGTTAGGGACGGAGACGAGGAAAAGGAGCGAGGTAGATACAGCCACGGCCAGGGCGGCAAGGAAGGCAAACAAGTTGCGCCCCGCGAGGATAGCCCAGATCAACGCGGCAGCCGAGCCAATGACCAGGGTGACTCCTGCGCCAAACAGAAGCGCGGGGCCAAGCGCAGCGCGAAGCGACGGATCGTAACCGTAGAGAGTGGCAATCAAAAAGTAAATGGTCGTGTTGAAGACCATCAGGCAAATGAAGTAGAGAACAAAGTTCTGACGGGACCACGCATTGAACCTTGCGTTCCAGCCCTGCTTTGGCGCGACTACTGGGTCGCTCCTCAACTCTTCGCTCATTGGTTTACCTTTTCCCTACCCTAACCCGCATTCAAACTCGCCATACGTAGCTTGTTCATATTCTATTATACCACATAGCAACGGCAGCCTGTAGGTATAGAGTGCAGTTCACAGTATCGCTATCCCCACTAGGGCGAATGCTATCCGCCCCTACATTAGCTATGCAATTGCAATTGGATGAATGACAGCCTGGGCGTACTACCACCCAGGCAATAAGGCGTGATCTTCGTCACCTGATTGTCAGTCGGCATTGTAGCCAGAAGTTAAACTCCTATAGATTGCCGGTATTTCCTGCAATGCCCACGTGTTGCCATCGGGATCGCTGAAGGAAACATACAAAATGCCGCCCTGGTCGTCTATCTCACTTACGGCAACGCCCCGGCCAGCGAGCGCTTCACGAGCCTTGCTTACGTCCGCTACCACCAGATGCAGCCCTCTGAGCGATCCAGGCGGCATTTCAATACCGGGCAGACCAATCGCAAGTACGATTGAACAAGCCGACCCCGGTGGGGTTAGTTGCACAATCCTGACTGTGTCACCAGGTCGAACATCATGGTCAAGGTTAAATCCGAGCTTTTCAACGTAGAACGCTTTGGCGCGGTCAATATCAGTAACCGGTATCGGCACAAGCTCAAGTTTCATCTCCATTTTATTCCTGCTCCTTTTTAGTTAGGTTCTGCTAATGAGATCACAGATTTGATCTTCGCCGTTGCCTCAATGACGTTTAAATCGCCCCTGAGCCGGGGCACTTGCTCACCAACGACATTGTAACACAACTCTCGATCGCTATCAATGTACCAGCGAAGGAAGGGTGTGATACCAGCTACTGGGTAAACGTAGGGGCGGGCGGTGGCCCGCCCTGGTGAGGGATCTAACTAACCCAATAAGTTGTATCACACCCGCGAAGGAATGGTGTGCTACCAGTTGTTGGGTAAACGTAGGGGCGGGCGGTGGCCCGCCCTGGTGAGGGATCTAACCAACCCAATAAGTTGTATCACACTTGCAAAGGAATGATGTGTTATACCAATTAGTTGTAGTGCCTCTATAGATTAGATTGAGGCAGGGCGAACAACGGTTCGCCCCTACAGATCTATAGCATCTCCGAGGCTAATTGGTATTACAAATTGTTGGGTAAACGTAGGGGCGGGCAGTAGCCCGCCCAGATAGCACGGCAACGGGCCGGGCAGTGTTTACGAGCAGCATAAATAAAAGGCGAGCATGAAGTCGTAGCAGCGTTGCTCGTCCAACAACTTTGGTTGCATCATTAAGAACATTGCGGGCAGCGCGGTTTTTCGGGTGGCATCATTACTGGCTACAACGGGCGATTATCGCCAACCCAAAGCTGAAGAACGTCTTAACTCTGGATTTTTTAGCCACTACTCGGTCGGCTGCGCCTCACTGGCTAGTCAACCAATCAGGGCGAACAATGGACCGCCCCTACAGAATGTTTGCTCTGCAATAACGTAACGCGCACCAAACAGCCACTCCTCCTGACGGAGGAATGGCTGTTTATTTATGTCGTTGCGTTGCGCTTACGCCCGATTGCGGCGGGTACCCTGGTTGAGCACAACCGCACCGATGCAGATGAGGCAAAGGCCCAGCAGGATGAGGGTGAGCAGCGCGTCGCCGCTGAATAGACCCTGCGAGCCAGCGCCGGTGGTCGGCAGCTTCGGCGGCCTGTGTGAGCCTAGCCCCTCAGTTTGGTCGAACGGAGTTGGGGTCGCACCCAACCCCTCTGTCTGATTAATGGGCGTATCAGTGGGGGCGCCTGGCAGACTGGGTGTCGTCGGTGAGGGCTGCACAGCAGGCGCAGTCGGCGATGGCGCAGGGGCAATTGGCGTGTTGGTCGGCGACACTGGCGTGTTGGTCGGCAACACTGGCGTGTTGGTCGGCGGCACTGGCGTATTCGTCGGCGTGGGGTGCTGGCGCTGGCCCGGGGTTGGCGTGTTGGTTGGTGGCACTGGCGTGTTGGTCGGCGTGTTGGTCGGTGGCACTGGCGTGTTGGTCGGCGTGTTGGTCGGCGTGTTGGTCGGCGGTATCGGCGTAGCGGTTGCGCCGCCGACAGTCTGGGTCGGAGCCGGGGTGTTAGTCGCGGTGCGAGTTGCCGTATTAGTTGGTGAGTTGGTCGGCATAGCGGTTGGTGTGAACGTCGCAGTCAACGTTGGCGTATCGGTTGGTACGTTAGTCGGCGTGCTGGTTGCCGTGTTCGTCGCAGTGGGTGTGTTGGTTGGTGTATTGGTTGCCGTGTTCGTCGCAGTGGGTGTATTCGTAGGCGTGTTCGTCGCCGTGTTGGTCGCGGTTGGCGTGTTGGTTGACGTGTTAGTCGCGGTTGGCGTGTTGCTCGGCGTATTAGTCGCCGTGTTAGTCGCGGTTGGGGTATTAGTTGGCGTATTGGTTGGTGTGTTCGTCGGTGTATTGGTTGGCGTGTTCGTCGCCGTGTTGGTCGCGGTTGGCGTGTTGGTTGGCGTACTCGTGGGTGTGTGGGTCGGCGCGGCGCAGACATTGAACCTCACCCATGCCTCAGCTTCGAACTGGTTGCCACCCTCCTGCGAGTAGTAGTCGAGATAAATGCGATAGCCGCCGACTGGCGCACCCGCTTGCGGGGTCCATGTATCAGCGCCGCTCACCGGGCTATACTGACCTGGATAGTGGCTGCCGATCTGGTTGGTAATTGGGCCATAGACAGTATTGCTATTCGGGTCCTTGATGTAGTAAGTGTAATATTCGCCAGTGCTGTCGAAGGTGACAACCCAGTTGAACTGTTCGGTCTGTGAGCCATCGTTGTAGATACAGTAGGGGAGGTTGGGGTGAGGGGAGAGGAAAATCGAGCCAGTGAATGGCCTGGCTCCATGCTTATTGCCAGCGCCCTTGCTGCTGCCAGAGGTGTCGCCCCCATCACCTTTTTGACCACTATTACCCTGGCTGTCCTGGCCGCCAGCGCCACCTTTATTGCCAGCGCCGCTGCCCGTAGTGCTACCGCCCTTATTGGCATCGCCTACGCCCTTGCCGCCAATGGCGGAGGTTTGAGCGCTGCTCTGCTGAGGCGCAACGGTAGAGGTCGACTTGCCACTGGCCGTTGGCGCAGCCAGGAGGATACCGCCAAGCAGTTGAGCGGTGATCAGAATCAGGATGGACACTCTCGTGAGCAGCCCGCTGTGGTTGGAATTCATAAACACTTTGTTGTCTCCTTTTCGTTCGGGTAAAATCTTTAGCACCTTGCCCAGGTGGGAAATAAGTACCATGACTAACCAGTACTTAAGTCACGTTTATTCTAACAATATTTTACGGAGAACGCAATAGTTTGTTACGCCCTTTCGAGGCCGATTTTCGCTGTTTTGGTAAGGTAATGGTAATGAGACGGTAAAGAGTTGGTAA
>JANXYP010000110.1 GCA_025355955.1 Chloroflexota bacterium | reverse complement strand
GCCTACTCCAGCATCGCGCATACTGGCTATATCCTGCTCGGCCTTAGCGCCTACGCCCCCGGCGACCCCAACCAGGCGGTCAGCAGCGTGCTGTTCTACACCTTCGCCTACACGATTATGAACATGGGCGCATTCGGCATCATCGTCTGGTTGCAGCACAATCGCGGTGGCGAAACGCTCGACGACTTCAGCGGCCTGTCGCAGTGGGCGCCAGTGCAAACCGCAGTAATGACCATCTGCCTGCTGTCGTTGACTGGCATCCCGCCCACGGTCGGCTTCTTCGGCAAGTATTACGTGTTCGTTGCCGCAATCAAGGGCAACCTTAGCTGGCTGGCAGTCATCGGCGCGTTGAACAGCGCAATCGCCGCCTTCTACTACCTCCGTATCATCTGGTATATGTTCTTCCGCGAGGCAACCACCCCACGAGCCATCGAAGCGGTGCAAGCGCGGCAGAACAACCGCCCAGTGGAGCGCTCCGGCGGACTGACCATCAACATCAGCCTGGGATTGTCGCTAATCGGCATCTTCGTATTCTTCTTCATCGCTGGCCCCATCGTGGACTTCACCATCAAGGCGCTGAACGGCACTTAGTTAGGCACGAGGCATGAGGGATGAGTACCCTGTAAACAGAGTTCTGATGAGGGGTGTAATTTCCCCTCCCGCCGGGAGGGGTTGGGGTGGGTGATTGCAGCGCGAGGTAGACCCACCCCCTGCCCCTCCCGGCGGGAGGGGAGAACATCAGAACTTTGTTTATCTGGTAATGAGGCATGAGTGAAAAGTGAAAAGCCCCCAGCGGGGGTCGGGGGAGAAATCTTGAAGCGCGATAATGCTTGGGCCAGGCACGCAAATCTACCAGCTTCGGCATTTGCGTAAGATGAGATTTCCCCCCCAAACCCCCGCTGGGGGCTTTAATTTAGTAGCGCTTCATCTCCCTAACTTATTCACGCCAGGTGCGGTATGGCGCAAACTCATGCCCGGCAAGGAAGCACTGATGACCAAATGCGGCAACTGTGGCACGGACAACCCACCGACTGCAACTTATTGCGTGAACTGTGGAGTGGCGCTAACCCCGCTGCCCCTGCCATCTGCAATCACCTATCAGCCACCTGCGACGGCAACCTCAGTACCAAATCGGGGCGGCTTGCCCATCGTCGCTGTTGTAGTCATGGCAATATTGATACTGACGCTGATGATTTGGATGGTAAGCTCGCTATTTAGCGGTCCGGCCAGTAAGACGGTCAGCATCAGCGGCGACCGTGCGCCTGACCTGATCCTGGCCGATGCCGATGCTGCGCTGAACAAGGTCAATGCGATGCGCTACAGCATGGATGCCAGCTTCAGCAACCTGCCGGGCGCGGGCGACAAGCCTATTCAGCTCGCCCTGAGCGGCGAAATCGTGCGGCCCGACCGCTATACCATGCGCGGGGCTGATGTTGGCGAGGTGTTGGTTGTTGGCGACAACAGTTGGCAGCGGCGCGACGCTAGCGCCGCCTGGGTGAAACGGGCGGGCAGCAGCGGCATTGGCGGGCTGATTGATCCCTCGGCCCTGGCCGACAGTAGCCAGTATTACACCAACGTGATGCGCCTCAGCGATGAGATAATTGGCGGGGTGGACTGCTACCACCTCAAGTTCGATGTTGATGCTGCCAAGCTAGCGGCGGCCAGCAGTGGTCTCGACCTGGGCAAGGCCACGATCGCCGCTGAGGTCTGGGTCGGCAAGGCTGATAGCTTGCAACGCCAGATGCAGCTGCTGATCAAGCTACCCACCAGCAGCGGCAACATCAGTGGCACAATGCGGATTGGGCTATCCAGTTTTAACGACCCCATCACCATCACGCCGCCCATCGGATTGTAGAAGAATGAGGGGATATGAAGAATAAATACCTGGGGCATTATGTAGGGACGCGATTCAGCGTGTTCCCATACCTAATCATGATAGTCGGTTGTGTGCTGCTGGTTGGCTGCGACAACAACCCTGCGCCCGCGTCGCCGACGGCAACGGCAGCGCTGGCACCAACTGCAACGACGAGGGCGGCGCTGCCAACTGTTGCGCCAGCATCGCCGACCACCACGGCGATGTTGCCAACCGTCGCACCCAGCGCAACCCTGATCACCACGCTAACCGTAACCTCCGTACCGCTCACCACGCCCGCCGCCTGCCCCACCGTTGGCCCGCCCCCCACGCTTACGCCGGTGCCAACTCCGCGTGACTATGTGCCAGGAACACCACAAACCGGCCTGCCCACTGACACGCTGCACATTCGTACTAGCTGCCGCATCGTCACTCTCAAGGTGGCAGTCGCGTCTACCGGCGTACAGCAGGTGCAAGGACTGATGGGTGTCACCAACCTGCCCCAGGACGAGGGCATGATGTTCGATTTTGGCACTAACAATTCGACCGCCAGCTTCTGGATGAAGGACACGCCGCTGCCGCTCTCGATCGCCTTCATCACCGGCGACCAGTACATAGTTGGCCTGGATGAGATGGTCGCTTTCGACGACAAGAACTTCATCAGTAGCCCCAGCCCCTATCGCTACGCGGTGGAGGCCAACGCCGATTTCTTCACCCGCTATGGTGTGCAAGTGGGCGACAAAGTGGAGATTGTGAAGCAGTGATTAGTGGTTGGTATTAGTATTACAGTTTCATACCAATTAGCCGGGGAGATGCTATAGTTCTGTAGGGGCGAACCGTTGTCGCCCTGGCTTAATCTACAGGCGACACCACCGCTAACTGGTATTACGATTGGCCTGGATACCAGGCGGCAGGGCGTATGCGATTCGCCCCTACACCAATCTGGCGCATTTATGCTAACTGAGGCTGTAATATAAGAGATTGTCTGAAAACCAGTGGACTTACCCGTAGAGGCGCACTAACGTGCGCCCTGCTTCCAAATACAGTCAACTGAGTTAGCAGACAGTCTTTTATGGGAGTGGCTAATGCAGCTGGGGGGCTGGTAGTGAGCAGGGCGTAGACATAAGTGACCCGCTGAGGTACATCAAGCTGGCGGAACAGCGCCGCTGCCTCCGCCACCGCTTTTTCCGCCGCCGTGCGAGTCGCCGCGCTCGCCTCAGTGGCAGCCCAGAGCAAAAGCATTGTGGCGTATTCCTCCCAGACAGTGGCGAGTTCGTAGTAACTAAGCGCATCGCTCGCCAGCGCCAGCGTGAAGCACTTGTCGCTCTCTTGCCACTCGCCCAGGCCGGAGTACAACAGCGCACGGATGTGATCAACTGTAGCTTTGTCATAGCCAGTCGCGTCTTTGGTCTGGTTCAGTGCGTCGCTCAACCAGCGTAGGTGGCGGCGGGTACGCACCCAATCCTGATGCTTGATATAGTAGTAAGCCAGTTGCAGCGATGCTTCACTACGCAGAAACAGGCTGCTATCCGAGTCGCGGAAAGCGCGGGTGGTATAATCGTACCAGGTTGGCACATCACCCTTCTGGCGCATCAACTCGGCCATGTTCACCTCTACCCCCTCTTCGACCAGTCGGTTGCCGGTGCCGTGTATCAGCACCTCGGCCTTACGCAGGCAGTCTTCCGCCCGCTCCAGATCGCCGCATTTGGTGTAAATGTTGCCCGCTTCGCTGAGAATGAGACAACGGATATCGAGAACTTCGAGGCGCTCGACCAGGTTTAGCGACTGGGCGATGTAGTCTCGCGCCAACTGCAGCGAGCCATAATTGGCGTGCATCCAGCCCAACACGCGATAGCTCTGCGCCAGGGCCAGCGGATCGTTGCTCAGGCGAGCGTGATCAAGGCTGCGGTTGTAGATGGCTAGCGCTTCCTCAATCGCTTGCTGGCCGATGCACATACTTGCTTCGTTGCCCAACGCCCGTGATGCGCCTATATGATCACCCACCGAAATTGCAATCTCGCTGCTACGCTGATAATGGGTGAGCGCCTCATCGATCTGGCCTTGATAGTAGCTGGCGTTGCCGAGGACGTTGAACGCCTTCACCAGTAGCGCAGCGCCATCAGTCCGCGCTTCCAGGTTACGCACAACCAGCAGTAGCTCCGCACGAGCTTGATCCAAAGCCCCACGGTTATAGTAGATTAGCCCTTGCAGATAGAAAGCACGAGCGGTAAGCAGATACTGACTGCGCTGTTCGCTACTCAAGGTCAGCATCTCGCGGTCAGCCATCACCATGCTGGCGCTAGCTTCGTCGGATCGCCCACTGTTGATGCTAACTTCGGCGCGATCGAGATAGAGGTTTGCGCGGGCGGAATGCAGCGATAGGCCACAGGTGCGGCAGGTGATGTTCTGCTCATCATTCTCCGTCTGGCAATTGAGACACTTCATCATCAGCTTCCTTTGGCGAACAGGCCGGTTGTCAATTACGGCATCCGCTTGGGCAGGTAGGAATCGTCCACCACCTTGCTGTAGACGAGGTCGGTGCTGATAATACCCCTTTGCTTGGCCCAATAGGATACCGCCTTGATCTCGTCGGCAGTCGGCACACGTGGAGGAGCGAAGCTAATGGGGGCAAGCGTCTTGGCAAGCGCGGGGCTGGCTATCTTCGCCACCAACAACACTTTGCGGTAGGAATCGAAGTTGGTGTTAATGTCGGCTGTGATACGGTAATAGGCATTGAGGAAGTGGCGCACCGCATCGCCGTGGGTGGTGGCGTATTGCTTGTTGAAGATCAGCACTGACTCGGCCCCCAGGTCGCTGCCTTTGTCGCTGTCGATCAGCTTCGCGCCAGCGCTGATCGCGACGCTGGCAAATGGTTCAGGCAGCACTGCGGCAGCGACCTTGCCCCCCTGCAACGCAGTGAGCCGGGCAGCAGGGTCGAGGATGCCCTGGGTGGTGAAGCCGCCCTTGCTCTTGTCCAGCCCCTGCCTGGCGAATAGGTAATCGGCGAGGTAGTCACTAATCGTGTTGTCGGCAAGGGCAATTTGCTTGCCCTTGAGGTCGGCAATCGTGCTGGCCGCGCTGCCTGGCGCGGCTAGCACACTGAACACTGCCTGGTTGGGATTGGTCTCGAAGATAACCGCCACTGTAGTGCCGAGATCGCCCTTGCTCAAGTTTGCGCTGACTACCATATCGCCGATCTCCGCGTCAATCGCCCCGCTCTTGAACGCGGCGTCGCGGTCGGCCTCGTTGGTAAACGGCACGAACTGGACGTTGATGTTCTCATCATCGTAGAATCCGCGCAGGCAGGCGGCGTATATTGGCAGCGCATCGGGTATGGGGGTCAAGCCGAGGCGGATGGTCTGGTAGGCAGGGTTGGGCGCATCGGTGAGGCAGTTGTAAACGCGGCCAGGGCGGACGGTCAGGTTGGGAGCAGGGCGGGGGTTGCTGCTGTCATTTGCGTTACCTCCAGGGTTGTTGCTCTGATTTGGTGAGCTGCTATTGCTATTGCTGCTATCGCAGGCAGACAGGAGGAAGATGGTAATTAGCAGCAAGCCGAGGGCGCGCACTGTTTTGGTCAAGGTAATTCTCTCCTTCTAATACCAATTAGCCCAGGCAATGCTACACTTGCCGAGGTGAGGAACGAACACGAGGCATTGTACAATTCTTCACCGACCAATGTCAAACCATGCGGGCAGCAAAAAGCCTTCCCAATGGGGGAAGGCTTATATCGGGTTGGCAGGTTGGTCTGCTAGGCTTGTTCGCGAGCGAGTATCTCAAGTGTAACTGCCTGACGAAATAGCGGTTCGCGTAGGGCCAGATCGAAGCAGGCCAGCAATGCCTGCTGCCGCACATCGGCGGATACCGCAAAGGTGGCATCATTACGGCACTCCAGAGGTTCGATCAGGCCGAGGCGAGCCAGGGCGAACAATGCCGCATCCGCCTCGTGGGTCTCATAGCCAAGCAGACACAGGTCGGCGGCCCGCAGCAGTGCAGCAGGGTGGCCCGCAAAGATAGCCGCCACCTCCAACATACATAGGCTGTCTAGCCGGTTGACCAAGCTGACGAGCAAGTGGTTGTCCGACCCTTGCTCAAGCGGAAATAGCTTTGCCATTGGTGCTACCTTTCCAGGAGAGCTGGTTATCACGACCAGCCTTGCCCTCGCCTATGCGTGACCATGCTATGATAATACCAATTAGCGGTGATGCCACTATAGAGTGAGCCAGGGCTAACCAGGGTTCGCCCCTAATGAGCTTTGACCACCAAAACAGGTAGTGAAGCATTGGTAGGGGCAGCCTGCACGCGACCATTGGCATTAAGCTAAGGAAGCAGCCGTCCACATCATGCTGATTTGTGGCTAATGCTAATCGCTCTCTGGGGGTTCAGCCCCCAGCTGCTGCCCGCCCCCGTGCTGTGCGTTTGCCACACCTCTAGCTCTATCCTCTGCTGCTATGATTACTTGCCTCCACTCATTATACCCTATTTGCAGCCTTTTTGCAATATTTGCATAATGATTGTACTATCTAGTGATTGCGCCATTGGCAGGGTGTGTTATACTAATGAGCCGGGGCGAGGCTATAGATCTGTAGGGGCGAACCGTTGTTCGCCCTGGCTAATTTATAGCGGCACCATCGCTAATTGGTATTACAAGCTATTGGCTGGTTAGCTCACTCACCAGGGCGGGCGGTGGCTCGCCCGCCCCTACGTTTACCTAATAACTCGTAACACACCTTCGCAGGCGGTAGGGTTTGACAAGCGCGAGCTTGGATATTACAATGCGCCGGTATGATAGCCAGCGACACACTGGCTAACTAAACGCCAACCAGGATGGTACAGATGAGGAAGTATGTCACAGATACGATATAGACTGGCGACCGTGGCCGATCTTGGCGGGCTGCATCGCGCCTTCCTGGCTGCGGTGCAGGATCTCGATCGGCGCACGGGCCGCCCGCCGGTGGAGCGGCCCCAGGAACACTACGATTGGCTGCGTCGCCATGTGATGCAACATGATGGAGGGGGCTGGTGGCTAGCCGAGGATGAGGGTGGTACGGTGCTGGGCTGGAGCAGTGCGGTGCTACGCGAGGCAACCTGGTTCCTCAGCGGCTTCTGGGTCAGGCCGGAGGCGCAGGGGTTCGGCATTGGGCGCAACCTGCTGCAGCGCACCCTGGACTACGGACGCGGCCAGTATCGCCTCCACTTTGTCTACGCCAGCGACGAACCCCGCGCCCTGGCCCTCTACCAGCGGTTCGGGATGGTGGCTCGCTTCCCCATCTGGGCGATCGCGGGCAACCCTGCGGGGTTGGTTGGCTACCAGTTGCCGCCTGAGACGGTGGCCCAGCCGCTGACTAGTAGCAGCGCCAGCGATCGCCAGACGCGGATTGCGCTCGATGCACTCGACCTACAGGTGCGCGGCGCACGCCGCGCAGCCGACCATAACCTCTGGTTGGGCTTCGTGGGCAGCGGCAGCTTCAGCGGCCAGCTATACTGGCGGGGCGGCCAGCCGATCGGCTATTCATACTTGAGCAACTGGGGGATGCTGGGGCCGGTAGTCGCCGAGGCGGCAGGCGACTTCGTGCCGCTGCTCAAGCACGCTCTGGGTCAGGCGGCGCAGCGTGGCTTCGGCTACGTGCATTGCGACCTGCCCAGCATCAACGCCGAGGCGGTGCGGCTGCTGCTCGACTTGCGCTGGCGCATCGGCCCCGGCCACAGCTTCTTCCTCAGCAGCGCGCCAGTGGGGATGATGGATCGCTACATCCCCAACGGCGCAACCTTGTTTTAGGCGATGGCAGAGGGCAATTTTTCGATCAACATCTACGCTGAGGATAAGTGGTGGGTATTGGCTACAGGTTAGCACGCCAATGTAGCTGCCATTTGGCGATTAGGCCGCCCAATCCGCCGAAGAGTGCGCCCACCGCAGCAAAGAGGACCAGGCAAATGAAGCCACCGCCAAACGTCTCCCAGAACTCGTACTCCTCAAAGCTGGATACCCCCATCTGCTTATAATCACGTAGATAGTATTGTACCTCAGCGGGGATTTGCCGCAGCGCGGCAGGGTAGAACATAATTATCAGCAGCATGACGATGACCAGTAGTGCGGCGCTGACCGCACCAGCAATTGCCCCCGCGCCGAGGCCGCTGACAATGGTGCCACTTCGTTGACCGCTGTAAAAGCCAGCTAGACCGCACACCCCCAGCAACCCCAGCGGTAGCAATCGCCAGGCCAGATTGCTGAGGGTTTCTTGAAAAATGTACAGGCTGATCACCTGGTATGCAATGAGTATAACGCCGATGATCATCCCGTAAACTGCCCCGTACCAGCGGTCAGGGTTAGTGGTTGTAAGCCGTTGCATCATCATCTCCCTCCCTACATTAACCAACAAATCGCCGCTCGCAGTGAACCACAATCCTACCACCCCGCGTGCGCCAGCTTGCTGGTAGCGATCGCAGCATAGGTCCTGAAATAGCTGCGCCATTTGGGCGGCGTAAGCCCGGTAGAACGTGGCTGGATAGCCGCGTAGCAGCCAGCAGTACACCTGCACTGACCATCTCACTATCTGTGGTGGGATTGGCTTGCTCATCTACGCCTCCGCCAACTGAAGGTAATCAAGGCCCCTGTAGCAGTGGCTTTGCCTGCGCCAGCGCAATCAACTGCTGCAGTCGCGCCACTTCCGCCTGCGCCACGCGCTTGCCCGCCGCTGTTAGCCGATAGTAACGACGGCGCTCATCGTCCAGTGCCGGGTCAGGCCGCTCGTCTGATTCTATAATTAGCCCTGCTTGAAGCATCTCTCTGATGGTGCGGTAGAGCGTGCCTGGGCCAAGCCGCACCCGCCCCTCGGTATCTTGGGCAACAACCTGCATGATTGCATATCCGTGGCGTTCGCCGTCGCCCAGCGCAAGCAGGATGTGGAAGGCGGTTGCAGTCAGGTTGAACTCCGCGTCTGCCGCTGGCTGTTTCAAGGACATCGCTGATGCTCCTCACTCGTCTATAGTCATGGTGGATATATCCAACACGGATATTATACCCCAAACCATTCTGCTTGTCAAGAGCAAAAGCCAGCAATCTGGATAATCAGTACGACGATAATCAGCGATCTGGTAAAATAGCGATGGCGCGAAGATCGCGGCAGCGCTGCCACTGGCGCATTGGCGACCAGAAGATAGCAGAGGAGAGGGAAAATAAATGTTGAGAACTAGAGGCACATTGGGGGTGATGTTCGCCTTGCTGCTAGCTACGCTGGGCCTGCTAGGGCTGGCACAGGCGGGGGCAGCTACTGGTGTAAACATAGGGGCGCAGCCTGCTGAAGCGACCCGCTGGTACGACTACGCCCCCGACTACCAGGCGGTGGCCTTCAGCGCCGATGACAGCGGCTGGGCGGTTGGCACCGGCGGCAGCATCTACCACTACGACGGCACCGCCTGGACCAATTATCCCAGCCCCACCACCCAGCAACTCAGCAGCGTCACCATTATCTCCAACAGTGAAGCGTGGGCAGTAGGCGGCGGCGGCACCATCTTGCACCTAAGCGCCGGTCAATGGCTAACCGTCACCAGCCCGGTTGTCGGTTATCTAACCGTGGTGCGCTTCGCTTCTCCTACCGATGGCTGGGCGATGGGCTATCTAGGTGTCGCCGCGCACTGGAATGGCACCAGTTGGAGCAGCGTCAACCTGACCAGCCTGAACATCTACGGCATAGACTTCCTCAGCCCCACCGAGGGCTGGGCGGTGGGCGACACCACCCTACACTATAATGGCACAACCTGGACAGTAAATCACGATACCGAACAGACCCGCCTGTTCGGAGTAAGCGGGCTGAGTGCCACCAACGCCTGGGCGGGCGCAATCAACGGCAATATGTGGCAGTGGAACGGCACGCATTGGAACGAGGTCGCAGTTGGCGCACCCGCCGAGTTCGATGCGGTGCATATGTTCAGCGCCAGCAACGGATGGGCGGTGGGCGGCCATCACTTCTCGGTAACTGACAGTAGCTTTATTTATCACTACGACGGCAGCACTTGGACTGCAGTTACCGACCCAGCGGTGCGGGCATTGCTCGGCCTGGCCTGCCCAGATACCAGCCACTGCACGGCAGTAGGCGACCATGGCACCATTCTGCAGAGCAGCGGACTCACCTGGAGCGCCTATCGCTACCTGCCCGACATCGCCACCATGGGCGGGGTAAGTGCAATCGACCCGCACGATGCGTTCGCGGTTGGCTACTACACCGGCCAAGATAGCTTCTACTACGCCAGCGCCTATCAGTGGGACGGCAGCAACTGGAAACATAGTCTAAGTCGCGGGCCAGCCTTCCGCCTGTTCAGCATCAAGATGCTCAGTGCTACCGAAGCGTGGGCGGGTGGCAGCGATGGTGTGTTCATGCACTGGACAACACCCAGCACATGGACACCCTTGACCACTACGCTCGGCTGGGATGTGAGCGGCCTCGATATACGTATTGGTGTTGGCTGGGCGGTGGGCAAGAACGGCTCGATCTGGCAGTACAGCGGTGGCACGTGGGCTGGCACCGCCTATTCGCCCACCGGCCAGATTTCGCTAAATAGCGTGAGCATCGTCAGCGCCAACGATGTGTGGGCGGTGGGCAACAGTGGGGTGGCGGCGCACTGGAATGGCAGCGGCTGGAGTCTGGTGAACACCCCCGGCGGCCAGAACCTGCACGCGGTCAAGATGGTAGCAAGCAACGATGGCTGGGCGGTGGGCGACAGCGGCACCATCTTGCACTACGACGGCAGCGCCTGGAACTCATACACCAGCCCGGTTACCACGCCGCTCTACAGCGTGGACTTCATCAGTCCAACTGCGGGCTGGGCGGGCGGCAATGGCTTCTTCCTGCACTACCTGAAGGGCAGCTGGACGCAGCAGCCCGCGCCCAACATCGGGCAACTCGATGGCATCAGCATGGTGAGCAACATAGCGGGATTCGCGGTTGGCGCATCGAACTTCGGCGAGTTCCTCATCTATGGCTCGACCCAGTGTCCCGATGCGCCCGGCTGCCCCACGCCTACCCCCACCCTGGTTCCAACCAATACCCCGCTGCCGCCCACCAACACCCCCGGCGGTCCGACCGATACACCGCTGCCATCCACCAGCACGCCCGTGCCATCGGCCACGCCCACCGACTGCCCTAATCCCTTCGTGGACATCAATGGCAACATCTTCTACGGAGCAATCCACTTCCTGTACTGTCGCAATGTGGTCAGCGGCAGCGATGCCAGCCACTTCACCCCCAATGGTACGGCCACTCGCGCCCAGTTCGCCAAGGTAGTAGTCAAAGGCTTTGGGTTGCAGTTCTACACCCCCGCTGGCAATCCCGACTTCAGCGACGTGCCGCCTACTTACTTCGCCTGGCTCTACATCGAGACCGGCTTCCACACAGGTATCCTCAACGGCTTCGACGCGAACACCTGCACCGCCCACGGCGCTGCCTTCCCCTGTTACCTACCCAATCTGCCCATCACTCGCGGGCAGCTCACCAAGCTGGTGGTCAACGCCGCGCACTTCCCACTGGTCACACCGGGCGGCCAGACCTTCAGCGATGTGCCGCCCAGCAACGTCTTCTACCTGGCAATCGAGACCGCCCACGCTAAAGGGGTGATCAATGGCTACCCCGACAACACCTTCAGCCCCAACCAGAACATCCAGCGCGACCAAATGTGCCAGATCGTCTACAAAGGGGTGACTACGCCGTTAGGAGTTGCAAGTTGAAATTTGAAAGTTAAAAAGGAGGGTGCATCGGATGATGTACCCTCCCTCTATGACAAAAGGCGCACCTCAGTGCGCCCTGCCGTTCTTTCAACTTGCAACTTCCAACTTGCCATGTGTTACTTGGTCATGTCTGGCGTGGTCGCCTCGGCAGTGGAGCCGCCGCTCATGTTCGAGCCGCCGCCCGGTTTGTTCATGCTGTCGCCGAAGGCGCGCACGCCGCTGAGTACCGCGCCGCCGACATTCTTGCCGACTTCGCTGCCCAGCATCCCGCCGATTAGCGCACCAGCAAAGGTACCAATCACAGGGATGGGTAGGGCAACGGTGCCGATGCGAGCGCCTGCGATGATACCAGTCCACATTCCGGCGTTCGCGCCGACCTGCTCGTCCTGCTTCTGATTGTCAGCCATGGGATAAACTCCTTTCGAGTTGTGACGATTTATGAGATCTTCGTAGGGGCGGGTTGCACTCGCCCAATCAAAACATAGGGGCGTGTGCTACACACCCAATACCCCTCTCGTCCCTTTAGAAGAAGCCTGGGCAGAGGGTTGGAAGTGACGGGTTTTGATTCGCCCATCGAGGTTAGGCGACGGCTACACTATATAGACGAACGTCGCGGCGGTTTTGTTTCAGCAAACTGCCGCAGGCTGCTGATTTCCTACAATCCTATTATAGCACATAAATACAAACTTATGCAATACCTTATGCACATAAGTTGACAAGAAAACTGCGCTGGGTTATAATACGGCTGCAAATGTAAGCCGACGTAGCTCAGTGGTAGAGCAGCTGTTTCGTAAACAGCAGGTCAAGGGTTCGAATCCCCTCGTCGGCTCCAGGCCAAAAAAACCCCGGCGCAAACAACGCCGGGGTTTCTTTATTCACCGCCCACAGCTTTACATCGCGGTGGTAGTGGTGGTGGTGCTGGTGCCGGTACCCATCTGGTTACGCAGGTCGACCGCGCCGCTCTGCATCATGATGTTCTGCGCGTCAGCGGCACGCCCACCAGCTGCGACGCTGACCAGAATATCGCCAGCCATAAAGCGCTCGTTGTAGACCCGCGCCTCGCTCTCAGGGATGCCGAGGCCAATCAGGCCGCCGACAATACCACCGCCGACTACCCCGATCGCCGCGCCAGTCGCGGCCGTGGCGGCCGCAGTTGCCCCCGCGCTACCAAGCGCGGTTGCCAATGCCCCACCGGCGATAACTGGGCCAACGCCGGGGATAACCAACGCGCCCAGGCCAACCAGCAGCCCGGCCAGGCCACCGAGTACGCCGCCAGTGACTGCGCCACTAGCCGCGCCCTCACCAGCCTTGGTGCCAGTCGAGGTGGTCACATTGTTAACCGACTTGTTGTTGCGGGCGATAACGCCCACGCTGTTGCGATCGAAGCCAGCTGCGGCCAAGTTGTTGATCGCGTTCTGTGCCATCATTTCGCTGTTGAATACCCCGATTACCGTGCCGGTGGTATTGGTAGTTGTTACCTGATTTACCTGAGTCATTTGTTTATTTCTCCTTTCAAATCCTGAAGGCTTTAACCCGAAGGTTGTTGCATCTTACCGTGAGCAGAGCCAAATGGTGACGAGATTATGTTGCGGAAAATGCGTTGGCCCTTGCGTGTATTTGAAACGATAGTGGGCGGCATCTGTTACGGTGGATTGTGGTAGATGTAGTCACCGCCTGCCGCCATATGGTATAATCGGGTGCCAACCTTGTTCACCGCCAACTGGAAGGAGCGCCAATGTCCGCCGCTGCTTACAACCCCATCCTACCTACCCCGCCACGCACCTTGCCTACAGCACCGCTTCATCTTGATGGCCGCAGCCTCAGCGTCGAGGATGTGGTTAGCGTGGCGCGCGGAAGACGAGTTCGCCTGCTCGACCCCCATGATGCAGCGGATGCGGCGACGGTGGCGCGGATGGCGGCATCGCGCCGCTGGGTGGAGCAGATGGTCAGTCTGGCATCGAACAAGCAGATTGTCTACGGCATCAACACCGGTTTCGGCCCGCTAGCCGATGTGCTGATTGAAGCCCAACAGGCAGGTGAGCTATCCACCAATCTGATCGTCAGCCACGCGGTCGGGCTGGGCGCAATGCTGCCGCGGGCGGTGGTAAGGGCAGTAATGCTGATTCGGGCAAATACGCTGGCGCGAGGCAACTCCGGGGTGCGACTCGAGCTGGTCAACACCCTGCTGGCGATGCTCAATGCCGGGCTGCATCCGGTGGTGCCGGGCTGGGGCAGCGTGGGAGCCAGCGGCGACCTCGCCCCACTCTCGCATCTCGCCCTACCACTATTGCAGCATGAGAGCAATCGCTATGACGACACGCTGACTGGTCGGGCGGTCTACGAACCCGACTGGCAGGCGGGCGGCCCGTCACCCTCGTCGGTATCGGGCGCGCAAGCGATGGCGGCGGCGGGGATTGCGCGGCTGCGGCTGGAAGCGAAG
Organism: Chloroflexota bacterium; assembly: GCA_025355955.1. Classification (GTDB taxonomy): domain Bacteria; phylum Chloroflexota; class Chloroflexia; order QHBQ01; family QHBQ01; genus QHBQ01. Next base: position 20,505 of record JANXYP010000110.1, on the reverse strand, counting down.
GATGGTCTCGCCCTGAACAACGGCACCGCGGTGAGCGCGGCGTTGCTCGCCCTGGCGTTGTACGATGCCGAGTTGGCCCTGGCGCATGGCGTGGTGGCGACCGCGATGAGCCTGGAAGCGGTGCGCGGTTATTATGATGCACTCGACCCCCGCATCCACACCGCCCGCAGCCATCCCGGCCAAGTACAGGTGGCGACGAGGCTGCGAGAGCTGACCGCAGGTAGCACGCTGCTCCGCTCTAGCAGCAGCTATGGCATTCTACCTCACGACTTGCCCCAGGATGCCTACTCCCTCCGCTGTGCGCCCCAGGTGCTGGGTGCGGTGGGCGACACGCTGGTTCACATCCGCGAGGTGGTGGCGCGGGAATTGAACGCCGCCTGCGACAACCCGCTAATCTTTGCCGATGATGACGATGCGGTGGCGCTATCCGGTGGCAACTTTCACGGCCAACCGATCGCCTTCGCCGCCGACTTCCTCAGCATCGCCGCCGCCGAGATCGCCAGCATCAGCGAACGGCGCATTGCCCGCCTGCTCGACCCGCGCTACTCGCGCGGTCTGCCCGCAATGCTGACGCAGGGCCATGGGCTACGCAGTGGCTATATGATGGTGCAGTATGCCGCTGCCGCGCTCGTCTCCGCCAACAAGACCCTTGCCCACCCCGACAGTGTGGATAGCATCCCCACTGGCGCGAACCAGGAAGACCACGTGAGCATGAGTACAAATGCCGCGCATCACGCTCGCCAGGTAGTGGACAATGTGATTGACGTGGTTGCCAGCGAACTGATCTGCGCGGCGCAGGGGCTGGACTTCCGCAGCGATCAGGGTGAGCCAGGTGGGGGGGTGATGTCCGCGTACCGCATCATCCGCACCAACATCCCCCACCTCGATGCCGAACGCCCACCCAGCGCGGATGTGGCAATCGCCGCGCAGCTAATCAGGGAGGGTGCGCTGCTGGCGACTGGGGTTTGAGATTTCAGGGTTCGGATTAACCAGATACACATGAGTCATCCCGAAGCTGGTTATACCAATTGCTGAGGCGCTGCTATAGTTCTGTAGGGGCGAACCGTTGTTCGCCCTGGCTCAATCTATAGCGGCACCATCGCTAATTGGTATTAAATCCCCGAAGGGCAAAGGATGCTACATCGCGGGAAAGTCCCGCTATCTAGTCCGACTATCGGAGGTTTTGCCCACTATCCAGTAGCAGATCACCAGCAGCACTGCCACCATCGCACTGACCATCAGCTCGACTATTGGGCGAGTGATAACCGACTCATTGGAACTAACACCGACAGATGGCGCAGCCTTGTCCGCCTCGGAGAGTTTTGCGCCGATAATCAGGATGTGCCGCACCGAGGAGATTATTCCGATGATGAGGAAGGGGCGGAGCGCGAAGTTGCGGTCACGCAGGTAGGTAAGCACCGTATCCAGCAATTCCAACACAATTACCACGAATAGAACGCTATCAACCAATCCAATTGCGATGGTTGTGGTATCGCTGCCACTGCATGAATCTTGAGCACTTGTAATAGTGGAAGTTATAGGAGCGCTAACCGGCGTTGGAGTGGAGCTAGCAGAAGTAGTAGCAGTAGAGCAGAATGGGTTTACACCCTTAAATTCATGAAACACCACGCTGATGATCACAGCCACCGCGATGATTACCAACAACACACCTACAACCAGATGCAAAATATCAGCGATAAGCTCGAAACCTTTGAAGGTAATAGTTCGCAGCCTGGTCTCTGGCTCTGGTTCAGGGCTGCTCACATCTGACGCGGATGGAATAACTTTGGGCGCTTGTGGTTCGCTGATTTGCTCATTCATCGCTGGCCTCTTGGTATTAGCTGATTTGTGCAGCAGGATTATAGCACAAACTGGTTGGGAATGTGCAAGCAACGCAACAGCCATTGTCTCTGTTTTTGTATTATCAAAACTTTGTATAAAACCGCCGTTTTTAGACGGCGTTAGGTTGACGGATAAGCAGCAATATGTTACTATACGTTAGGCACAATGCGGTGCTGAAAGCAGTTCCCCAACTACTCAAAGGAGAGCAGGAGAGATGGACTTCAACCTCAACAGCGATCAGCAGATGCTGGTCAACACCGTCCGCGATTACGTCAACAAAACCCTCGAACCGATTGCAATGCAGGTGGAGAGCGAGAACCTTATCCCGCCCCAAATCCTTCACGAAATGGGCGAATTGGGCTTCTTCGGTATCCCCATTGCTGAACAATATGGTGGCCTCGATGCCGGGTTGCTGGGCCACTGCCTGGTGATTGAGCAACTAGCGGGCGCTAATGCCGCCTACGCCAACATCATCGGCGCATCTACCGGGTTGGCGGCCACTGCCATCAACCTGGCGGGCAGCGAGGCGCAGAAGCAACGCTGGCTGCCCGCCCTTGCCAGCGGCGAGAAGCTGGGCGGCTTCGCCCTCACTGAGCCGCATGGGGCAGAGATGAGCAGCCTCGGCACGGTGGCAGAGAAGGAGGGCGACGGCTACAAGCTGAACGGGCGCAAAGCCTGGGTCAGCAACGGGCCGGTCGCCGACATTATCGTGGTCTTCGCTCGCACTGGCGATGGCATCAGCGCCTACGTGGTGGAGAAGGGTTGCCCCGGCTACCGCTGTGGCGAGATCGACTCGCGCATGGGCTTGCACGGCTCTTACAGCAGCGAACTCTACTTCAACGATGTCAAGCTGACGGCAGATAACCTGCTGGGGCAGGCAGGTCAAGGCAGCCAGGTTGCCACCGCCACGCTGGATCGCTACCGCATTGGGCTGGCAGCGCAGGCGGTGGGCGCGGCGGACAAGCTGCTGCGTGCCTGTGTGGATTATAGCAAGCAGCGCCAGCAGTTCGGCCAGCCAATTGCCGGTTTCCAGGCCATCCAAAATATGCTGGCTGATATGGCGACTGAGATGGCGATGGCCCGCGCCGGTGTCTACCTCGCGGCATGGAAGGCGGATAACGGCCAGCCATTCGCCAGCGATGCCGCGATGGTGCGCCTGTTTGCCACCGAAATGCTCAATCGCGTGGCTGACCGCGCTGTGCAGGTCCATGGTGGCATGGGCTACATGAAGGAACTTTGGATCGAACGCGCCTACCGTGACGCACGGATGCTGCGCCTCGCCGAAGGCACCAACGATGTGATGCGCCTGATTATCGCCAACGAGCTACTTCGTTGAGTGCTGGGTGCTGGGTGCTGAGTAGCAAAAAGCCCTCTCCCTTGATGGGAGAGGGTTGGGTGAGGGTGTATAATTCAACATTCCCGCAGGGCAAGGAGACCCGATGAACATCGTAGTTTGCATGAAGGAAACGCCAGACACGACGGCGGAGAAGCGATTTACCGCCGATCTGCGGCTGGACCGCGCTGCCGTGGCCGGGGTGATCAACCCTTACGATGAATACGGTATCGAGGAAGCGATTGCCCAGAAGGAGAAGCTGGGCGGTGAGCTGACGCTGCTGTGCATGGGGCCAGCCCGCGCCGAGGAGAGCATTCGTAAGGCGATGGCGATGGGCGTGGATAAGGCAGTGCTAATCAGCGACCCCGCGCTGGAAGGCTCCGACCTGATTGCCACCGCCCGCGTGCTGGCCGCCGCGCTGCAGAAGCTGACGTTCGACATTGTGATCTTCGGCCAGGCCAGCACCGACAGCAATGCGGGTATGATTGTCACCGCAGTGGCTGAATTGTTGGGCCTGCCCGCGCTCACCTGGGCCAGCAAGCTAACCATCGAGGGCGGCAAGGCCACCATCAAGCGCAGCCACGAGACCGGCTACGATGTGGTCGAAGCGCCGCTGCCATGCGTGGTAAGCGTCACTCAGGTAATCAACGAGCCGCGCTACCCTTCGCTCAAGGGTATCATGCAGGCCAAGCGCAAGGAACTGACCAGCTATAAGCTGGCTGACCTTGGCATCGACGCGAGCAGCGTGGGCAGCGCGGGGGCAGGCAGCAAAGTCGAAGCAGCCAACCGCGTGACGCTAACCCGCACCCCGGAGATATTCAAGGATGCCGACCGCGCTGCCCTCTACATTGCCGACTATCTGGAGAAGCGCAAGCTCATCTAAGGCATGAGGTATGAGGTATGAGGTATTAGCGGTACAATTAGTATTACAGCCTCAGTTGGCAGGCAAGATGAAGTAGTTACGATTGGCCTGGACACTGTACAACAGGGCGTATGCGATTCTCCCCTACACCATTCTGGCGCAATTATGCCAACTGAGGCTGTAATGTTAGAGCTATCCGAAAAACCACCCGTTGTTCGCCCTTTTCGGATAAGTTCTTAATCTTTACACTCATACCTCGTACCTCGTTACTCATACCTGAGACAAGGAGACCCAATGGCAACCAACAACGAAATCCTGGTAATCGCTGATCTAACCCCTAATTATGAACCTAAGAAGGTGACGTTTGAGCTACTCAGCAAGGCGGCGGAGTTGCAGCAGGCTGGCGGTGGCAGCGTGGCTGTGCTGGTGATGGCTCCCGACCCCGCGGGCCTGGCACAGAAGCTGGGCGAGTATGGTGCGAACAAGCTGTATGCGGCAAGCGGAGACCACTGGAACAAGGAAGTAGCGGGCGGGGCAGCGGATGCGGTCGAGGTAGCGATTAACGTGAGCAACCCGCGTCTGGTGTTGGCGGTGGCGAGCATCAACAGCCGCGACCTCGCCGGGCGGCTGGCAATACGCCTTGGCAGCGGCGTGCTTTGGGATGTCACCGACGTAAAGGACGAGGGCGGCAAGCTGATATTCAGCGGACCAATCTGGGGTGGCAGCTACGCGGTGAGCAGCAGCTTCACCCACGATGGCAACGCCATTGCCCTGGTCAAGCCCAACAGCTTGACTGCCACCAAACGTGAAGGCGCAGCGGCTGCCGAGGTTGTGCCACTTAACGTCGAGCGCAAAACGAAAGGCGCAACCATCACCGACAGCGTGCAGGAGGCGAGTGCGGGGGTCAGCCTGGAGGAAGCCGCCACCATCGTCAGTGGTGGGCGCGGCATGGGTGGGCCGGAGAACTTCAAGCTGATCGAGGATCTCGCCGCAGTGCTGGGCGCAGCAGTAGGCGCATCACGGCCAGTAGTTGATGCGGGCTGGCGACCGTATCGCCAGCAGGTGGGACAGACTGGCAAGACGGTCAAGCCCAAGCTCTACATCGCGGTAGGCATCAGCGGCGAGATCCAGCACAAGGTGGGGATGCAGACCAGCGAGACCATCATCGCCATCAACAAGGACCCTGACGCGCCCATCTTCGGCTTCGCCGACCTCGGCGTAGTCGGCGATTTGTTCAAGATTGTGCCAGCCCTTACCGAGGAGATCAAGCGGCGCAAGGGGATTGCCGGATAGGCTGATTTATCAGTCGTATCATGGGGTTCTAGTTTGGAGGATACCAATGTCTCAGGCTAAGATTGAAGTTGAGTTCGCCGATCAAGAACTTTCACGCCTCGAAGCAATGCGTGGTGACACCGATCTGCCCAGCTTCATCCGCGAAATCACTATGCTCTATCTCGAAGATATGAGCGAGGAGTTCGCCAATGAGCGCTACACCGCTGGTGGCGAACTGCTACTTGATGGTGATGAAAATCTGACTCCTGAGAACCATATGCAGCTAGCTGCAGAGGCCAAGGTTAATTCCCTCAGCCTTGAGGAAGTCCGAAAGGCACTTGATGGGCAACTTGCAGAACTGAAAGCCAAGAGACAGGCTGGCATTCTCAGATGATCATCCGCATTGCTCCTTCCGTACTTAAAAGTATCCAAGCTGAAGTGAATTGGTTCGCTCGCCGTGCTAGCGTAGCGAAAGGCGAAGAAGTAAGCGATAATCTATATAACGCATTGGCCCAAGTTGGACAGCGTTACTCTGCTCCAGTGGCTGGCTTGCCAGAGGTTTATCGCCGCCAACCTATAAAACCGTACCACTACTTGTGTTATCTACAAGAGGACAATACTGCCTACGTATATCTGCTACGTGGGCAGCGCCAGCGCCCACCACGACCACAGGGCCATAAGGCGTTGGCGACCAAAGCGAAGCGCGACAGCATAGAACTCAGTTAATCCGATGGATAATTACCCTGCTAGGCAGCAAAGTGATACTGGACACGAACAAGATTGTGGCGAAGGGGCGTGCGATGCACGCCCCATGATTATAGTAAAGGGGAAGGGTGAAGCACATGAGAATAGGCTTGCAGATAGACAACTTCACCTTTGGTGGCAAAGTACGCCGATGCCTGCAACTTCTTCGCCAACCCCGATTTGGCCGAGATGAAGCGCAAGCTGGCAGTGCTACAAGGCTATTGCGAGGCTGCAGGCCGCAACTACACCACCATCGAGAAGACCCTTACTAGCGTGCTGGGCAAGAAAGAGGGCAAATGGCCGCTCGACCCCGCCGTATTCCTGGAACGACTGCACCAGCGGGCCGAACTCGGATTTGAACACACCATCATTGCTCTGCTCGACCCCCCCGATGATGAGATCGTCGAGCTGCTGGGCAGCAAAGTAATCCCGGAGGCGAGCAAGATTGGGGCGGCTAAGGGTGGGGAGTAGGAGATATTGTGCTTAACCATTTACGTGCCAAGAGCAAGTTTAATTACAGTTGTTTTGCTACTACCCCAGCGCGGCAATAATAGCGCCTACCGACGGACGCTCGGTCTGATCGCGGCCCGTGTGCGCCAGGGTGAGGAGGCCAGCGTGGTTGATCACGAAGTTGCCGCCACGTTGCAACGTATCCTGGTTGGGGCGGCGTACTGGTTTGCGCTGGATGAACCAGCGCAGGTATTGCCAGAGGATGCGCGTGCCATAGACGCGCAGCAGCGAGTTGCGCCCTAGCCCGTAGGCGTGGTAGGCGGTAAGCTCAGGGTCGGCTAGAAAGTGGGTACGGGCGAAAACGTCGTTGGGTACTGGCAGATTGAGTTTAGCGTAGTGCGGTTCGACAAAGTAGGTGCGGAAGTATGGCACCCAGCCTTGCAGGCGGGGCAGGTCGGCGAAGGAGATAACCTGTATCCGCGCATCGCGGGCGGCAATCGCATCAGCAGCGGTAGGGAGGTGCAACTGCACCAGATGCTCGGCGCAGTACATTCAAGCCAGATGGCGGAGGAATACCATCACAAGTGGCGTGGGTTGGGTACGCAGTTCGATGCTGCTGCCATCGGTAGCAGGCAGGGTGAGGTTGGGCGCAGGCTGGCCTAGTTTGGGCAAACGCAGCACGGTTAGGTTGCTCATACCCTGATTATACTGCCCATTATTGGCGCAGGCAAGCGCGGGGCGGTAGATGTACAGGCAACCGTGCCTGTAGCCGCTTAACTCTGGTGCCGCTATAGATTGAGGCAGGGCGAACAACGGTTCGCCCCTACAGAACTATAGCATCGCCTCGGATAATATGTATAAGCATGGGTGCCTGTACACCTACCTTGCGTACATAACTAGCCAATAAGGCGCGTGGGGGTGATGCGGATCGCCTGGCTGTACATCGCGGCCATCTCCTGCAAGGTCATCGTACTAAACTGCGACCCATACTTCTCAGCATAGGCAGACATGGTGGCAGCCACAGTGCCTGGGAGGAGCAGCTCGGCTTGCCCCTCGATCTCCACTACGTCATCGCCCCCACGAGTGTCATCCACCGCCAGTATCACGCTGGGGTTGGCCTGCAAGTTGCGGATCTTCTGGTTACCCGGCTCACTGAAGATAAGTATGGTCGCGCCATCCCACAGGAACCAGACGGGTACCAGATGCGGGCGGCCGTCGGGGCGCACGCTGCCCAGCCAGATAATCAGCGAGCTGCGTAGCCGCTCGTCAATGTGACGGTCTTTGTCCTGGGTGAGGTCAAGGTTAGTCTTTGCCATTTGGGCGAAGCTCCTTTCGTTATATAGCCAATTATACCTTCCAGATTGGTATGCACACAAGTGCCATTTTAGGACGAAATGAGCATACCAATCCTTTAGCGAGAGCAGCGAGAGCTATCCCCCGTTCTGCGGTATATACAGCGTGTCGCTAGCCGCATCGTACTCGAACAACTCGGCGTAGCGGCCCCACTCCGTCGCAGTCTCCAGCTGCCGTCGCGCTTCCGCCGAACTGAAGCGCTGGTCGAGGATGTCGAGGAAGAAATCAGCGGATAGCTTCTTATTGCCCTTCATCTGCAGTGAGCGATAGATGCTGTCGATCAGCGGCACCCGCGCCAGCGCCTGTGCGCGGAACAACACCTTGCGCTCCTGGATACCTGCATTGGCGAACGCCTTGCCCTCATCGAGCAGGGTAATATCGCCTTGCTGGACCTCGGCGAAATCGAGCAGATCGAGGGCATCGGTAATCGGCAGCAGGTCGTCTACCTCGAAGTTGAGCCGCTTGGCGAGGTCGAAGATGTCGGCCTTGCCACCCTGCTCGTCAATCAATTCGATCAGGCCTGCCATGCCACCCACCTTGGCCTGGGGCAAGCGCAATCCTTGGGCCTGCTGGGGGGTATGTACCAACAGCGCCTGAGTGCTGTCGCGGCGGCCATCCCCAGCGGTGGTGAGGCTATCCCTCGGCGCGGCGATTTGGTCATCGCTGTGCTGTCCACTGGCAACCGCCTGATTGTAGCGGGCCAGCAACTCATCTACGTCGGCCTCCGGGTTGGTCATAATCTGGTAGACCTTGTCCACCATATCGGTAAACTCCACGCTCTTGCGGTCGCGCCAATGCGGCATCGCGTTCTTGAACTCGGCGCGAAACACGCCGGGGTTGGAGCCGAGGATGATGATACGGTCAGCGAGGTAGACCGCCTCCTCGATGTTGTGGGTGACGATCAGGATGGATTTGGCGGGGAACTTGTGTTCCATCCACAGTTCGATGATCTCATTACGCAGGTTCTCCGCAGTCAGCACATCGAGGGCAGAGAATGGTTCGTCCATGAACAGCGCGGCGGGGCGCACCACCAGGGCGCGAGCCAGGCCGACGCGCTGGCGCATCCCGCCACTCAGCTCGCGGGGATACGCGCTCTCGAAACCGTCCAGGCCAATCAGGTCAATCGCCGCCAGCGCCCGCTTGGTGCGCTCGATACGGGCTACCTGCTGCGCCTCCAGGCCAATCTCCACGTTATCTATCACGGTCAGCCAGGGCAGCAGCGCGAAGCTCTGGAACACCATCGCCACATCCGGGTTGGGGCCAGTCAGCGGCTTGCCCTGGTAGATGACCTCACCGCTGGATGGCGGGATCAGGCCCGCCAGGATGCGTAGCAAGGTACTCTTGCCGCTGCCGCTCTTGCCCAGCAGCGCCACGATCTCGCCCTCGCCCAGAGTAAAGCTGATGTCTTGCAGCACGTGCAGCTTATTGCTGTGCGGCAGATCAAAGCTCTTGGTGATGTGCTTCGCCGCGATGATAGGAGCGCCAGCCTGGATAGTGGGCTGCGCCAGGGTTGTCACTTGCGTCATGCTCGTCCCTCCTTCTTGCTGCTCAGTTGCCAATCTTGAAGCGGGTCTCGGCCAGCAGATAGAGCCGCCGCCAGAACAGTCGGTTGATCATCACTACATACAGGCTCATCACGCTCACGCCCAGGACAATGCGCGGCCAGTCGCCATTGGTGGTGGCCGCCGCAATGTAAGCGCCCAATCCGTGCGCGGTCAGGGTGTCCTTGCCCCAGCTTACCACCTCGGCGACGATCGAGGCGTTCCACGCGCCGCCCATCGCGGTAATGCCGCCAGTTACCCACATCCCGAAGATGCCGGGGCCGATTAGCTGCCGCCACAACTGCCAACCGCTCACCCGAAAGTTACGCGCTGCTTCGCGCAGGTCGTTGGGGATCGCCATTGCCCCGGAGATAACGTTGAACAGGATGTACCACTGCGTCCCCAGGCTCATCAACAGGATCGCGCCGAGGTCAATCGGAAAGCCGGTGTTGAGGAAGAATATCGTGACGATGGGAAAGATGAAGTTGGCGGGAAACGAGGCCAGCACCTGGATAATTGGCTGCATGAAATTAGATATTTTGGGGTTGAAGCCAATCCACACCCCAATTGGCACCCAGATCAGCGAAGCCACGATTACAATGGCGATCGCCCGCAGCAAAGTCAGGAAGCCCAACCCGAACACCTCACCCACATCACCACCAACAGTGCTGCCGATGTAGGTGATGCCGCTGTAGAGTACCCATGCGATACCGATACCCGCTACACCGTAAAAGAGTATGTCAATGATGCGCTCCCGCTTGGGGTTGACTACCAGGGTGCGCGATGGCTGATTGCTAGTCCGTGTGCGATGCGGAAAGTGGTCGCCGATGCGCTGGATTAGCATCCCAACCCACTCGGCCAGGCCGCTGCGACGGATGATGGTCAGCATCCAGCTATGGCGCACATCCGCGCTCTGGGTATCCTCCATCTTGAACTTTTCGCTCCAGGCTACCACTGGTCGCCAAAAGAGCTGATCCACCGCAACTACCAGGATGACCATGGTCATGATCGCCCAGCCCAGCGACTTGCCATCCTGTGCGGCAACTGCGGCGGCGGCATAGGAGCCGACCCCTGGCAGGGTGTACTGCTGGTTCAGCACGCTGATCGCCTCGGATGCGGCGAGAAAGAACCAGCCGCCGCCGAAGCTCATCATCCCGTTCCAGACCAGCCCAATAGTCGAGGCTGGCACCTCCACCTTCCAGAAACGCTGCCAGGCAGAGAGGCGGAAGACCTTGGCCGCCTCGTCTATCTCACGGGGCAGCGTCTTGAGCGAGCTATAGAATGAAAAGGTCATGTTCCAGACCTGTCCAGTGAAGATGGCGAAGATCGAGGCGCACTCCAAACCGAGCAAGCTATTGGGGAAAAGGGCGATGAAGCCGGTAATCACTACCGACAGGAAGGCCAGCACCGGGATGCTCTGCAAGATGTCGAGGATGGGGATGAGGATGCGCTCCAGGCGGCGGCTCTTGGCAGCGGCAAAGCCGTAGATTAGGGTGAACACCACCGAGAGGAACAGGGCAATGAACATCCTAAGCAGGCTGCGCCCCGCATAGTAGGGCAGGTTGGCGGGATCGAGGCTGACCGTCGGGGGGTTGTGGGGGCCGAACGGCGCAGTCGCCCCCGCGCCCAGCCGCGCCAGCGCATAGAGCAACGCCAGCACACCGGCAATCACGATGATGTCGGCGAACGAAAAGCGCGGGCGCAAGGTGTTGGTCGCTCCCTGCGACTGCGGGGTGGGGTATGGCTTCTTGATCATCATCTTTAACCTACGTTCTGATGGGTTGCGGCGCAGCTTCGGGCGCGTCTAGCGGGCATGGCTAGACACCCCGTGAGGAGCTAAGGAGCTAGAGGCAAGCAGCAGGTGGGAGGAGAAACCCGATGGGATAACGAGGCAAAAGGCGGGCGATGAAAGAGGTGGCTAATCAGGGACAGAAACGGGACAGGGGAACTGGAGCGGAACTACCAATCAAACGATGATGCCGCCACCCCTTTCAGCGAAGCTAGGACATACCTCGCGCTCTTGCCTGTACTACTGCCAGCATCCATAACAAAAGTCCTTTCGCCAAAGCTGAACCAGTTTGTGATAAGTGTAACTACCCGAAGCAGATTATAACACCCAACTGTTGGCAAGTCAAGCGCAGTTCACCAACTGGGTGTGTTACCAGTTATATGGTGGTTAGCTCCCTCACCAGGGCGGACCACCGCCCGCCCCTACGTTTACCCAATAACCTGTACCACATTCCCTTGCCGCAGCATCGTAGGGGCGAACCGTTGTTCGCCCTGCGTCGCGCTGCCCTGTCAACCCCGGCTCTTGCCATGCGTGTGTTACCAGTTATGGGGTGGTTAGCTCCCTCACCAGGGCGGGCCACTGCCCCTACGTTTACCCCATAACTTGTATCACACTCTCACCATCTTGCGACCCACGCCAGGGCGGCCCACTGCCCGCCCCTACATTATTGCGGGGGAGGCGGACAAGGATTGACATCCTGCTTGAGCGACTGCTGCCCGCCTTCGCCGAAGTGGTAAGGCACACTGGTGACGATAATATCGGGGTGGAAGAGCAGCGCCGCCTTCAGCCGCAGTGCCACCTGAGTGTGCAGGATGTTCTCCCACCAGTGGCGGGCAACGAAATCGGGCAGCAGCACAGTCAGCACATGGTCGGGATACTTGCAGTGAACATCCTCCAGGTAGCTGATCAAAGGGCGCACCAGAGTACGGTATGGTGATTCGAGGATAACCAGGTGGATGCTGCTGGCAGCGTAGTATTTGTTCCACGCCGCCTTCAACTCGTCAGCCTCCTCGAGTTCGTCGGTAACATGAACGGCAGTCACTCGGTCGGCGAAACTGCGGGCGTAGGCGAGGGTGCGGGCGGAGATCTGGTTGACCGCAGAGATTGGCACGATGGCAAAGTGCTTGAGTCGCTCCGCCTGTAGTGCGGGGTCGCTCATATCAATGTGGTTAGTGCGTAGCTCACGGGCGACGTGCAGGTAGTGACTCTTGATGCTCCTGAACATGGCGACCAACAGGGGCAGCAGCAGAATGACAATCCAGGCACCGGCGTGGACCTTGAAGTTACCGATGCTGAGCAGCACGCTGGCCTCATCGCTGTTGAACTTGGTAATCGCGATTACCACCAGGGCCAGGCCAGTGCTAACTGCACCCAGCCCATTGATGAACGCGCCGCGCCTCCAGTTGCCCTGGCGTTCGCGCAGCCACTTCACCACCATGCCCGATTGCGATAGGGTGAAGGAGAGAAACGCGCCAATCGCAAACAGGGGGATGAGCGCATCAGTCTCGGCACCGAAGACAAACAGCAGGATGGCGGTGACGATGGCGAGGGCGAGGATGCCACTATTAAATGCGAGGCGGTCGCCCCTGAACGAGAACTGCTTGGGCAGGAAGCCGTCGCGGGCAAGAATATAGGCCACTCGCGGAAAGCCGCTGAAAGAGGTCTGTGCCGCCAGCACCAGCAACGCAGTGGTGGAGATAACGAAGAATGAATAGAAGGGGCCGGTGCCGTAGGCGTGGCGGGCGATCTGGTCAATCACGGTCTGCTGATTATTATTGACCCCGCGCACCTGGTATTGCTGGGCCAGGAAGGTGACACCCATGAACATGAAGGCGAGCAGGCCCGCCATCCAGTTCATCGTCGTTGCCGCATTCCGCACCTCTGGCTTCTTGAATATGGGTACGCCGTTGGAAATCGCCTCCACGCCCGTCATCGCGGTGCAACCGGCAGAAAAGGCTTGCAGCACGATGAACAGAGTCAGGGTGGGGGCAAGCTGGCTGATGCTGTAGCCGCTTGGTGGTTCGGTGTAGAAGTTGCTGCCAGTGAAAACCTGAAAAGCGCCCACGATGATGATACCAAATATGCTGAGGATGAAAGCGTAAGTGGGCGCGGCGAACAACGCTCCCGACTCGCGCAAGCCGCGCAGGTTGACGACGGTGATAATCAGCAGGAAAGCGATCGCCATCAGCACCTTGTGTTGGGCCAGGCTGGGGAAAGCGGAGACGATCGCGGCTACCCCGGCGGAGATGCTTACTGCGGCATTGAGGATATAGTCAATCGTCAACGCCGCGCCTGCCACCAGGCCGAGGTTGGTGCCGAGATTCTCGCGGCTGACCGTGTAGCTGCCGCCGCCCTTGGGGTAGGCAAAGATGGTCTGGCGATAGCTAAATGAGACGATGAAGATCAGCGCAGTAATCACCACCGCGATCCAGGCGCTGGCTCCGGCAATCGCCGCCACCCCGGCCACTGCCAGGGCGCGCACGATCTGCTCGGTGGCATAGGCAATCGAGGCAATCGCGTCAGTGCCGAGCAAGGCCAACGCTTTGCCCTTGCCCAACCGCTCCTGGGTCTCCGCACTACTGCGTAGGGGTGTGCCAATCAGGAAGCGGAACAGATTGCCAATCACGCCATGCGGCCGATCCGCACCTGCCTCCAGCACCTCGCTGTTCGGCACCGCTGCACTATCGCGTGGCCGCAGCCGCATCTGCTTGATGTAGCGATTGCCAGGGCGCTCTCCCTGCTGTACTTCGACCTCGCCCCAGCGGTAGCGCCGCTCGGATGGTTGTGCTGCGCCCTCTTGCCCCTCGCTGGGCGGCTGCGACGCAGCCTGCTCCTCCGGTTCGACTTTCATCTGCCCCGCACCTCATTTCCCATCAGTTTCTGCACTTAAGCACAAGCTACTCATAGCAGGCGGTGGGCCACGGGATGCAGTTCATCAAATTGCAATGCACAACTGTCGTAGGGTGGGCAACTCTCACCCCGGTCGGCGATCGCAATACTGTGAAATGCACAACAGGCCACGGTCAGGTTTGGCAAGGTGTGGTATAATCGGGATAATGAATCGCATCTTTAGGGGAGTAGGCTGGTGAAGAGCGCAAACGAGTCTGCCCCTTGGAATACGGCAATGTCCAGGCGTTCAGAGACATGAACAGCACAGTTGAAGTTAACCGCCCGAAAGGAGCTTTACTGTATGATTGCGTTCCCCCCTGTCAGCCACGCTGGTCTACGCCCGCAGCGGTACTGGCCGCTAGTAGCAGTTCTCCTGCTTGCCTTGCTCAGTATCGGACTCTCATCCGCCGCGCCCGCCAGTTTCGCTGGCGCTGGCCCAAGCGCCAACTCGTCATCACTTGCACCAGTCGCCTCCATGGCGGGCAAGTCTGCCAACGATAGACAGCATCAGCCCGCCTCAGTCTCAGCAAGCAACCCTGGAGCTGCCCGTCAGCCACGTAAGGGCAGCAAGGCTAGCTTCGACGGCGTGGACTGCAGCCAGGTCTACGCACTCCACATCAACCAGCAGATGAATATGCGGGCCAGCGAGATCATGGTTGGCTGCGGCTATTCCCCAGGTGGCAGCAAAGCGGGCGGCGGCGGGGCCAAGCCCATTGCCAAAGGCATAGGGCCATCCTATGGCGGCAGCGATGTTGATGCTGTCACCGGTGCGGAAGCCTATCCGAATGTCACCCAGGCCGAGAGCATGGACTGGGTCAATGGCAGCACCGTGCTCATCAACTACAACGACTCGGCGAATGCCCCCGGCTGCTACTCTGGTCTGTCCTACTCCACCAATGGCGGGGCGAGTTACACGCGCATCAACCCGTTCTGCTCCGGTCATGGCACCAACTATGGCGACCCGGTGGTTGTCTATAATGCCCATCAGAGCAAGTGGTATGCGGGCGACCTGGCAAGTGGCTGCGGCGGTCAGGGCATCGGCCTATGGACCTCGACGGATGGCATCACCTGGGCCACCGGCGCTTGCGCCCACAGCGGCACCAGCGATGACCGCGAAGCGATGTGGGTAGACAACAATGGCTCCAGCCCCCATTATGGCCGAATGTACATCTCCTGGAACGACTTTGCCAACAGCCAAAACATCATGATGGTCTACTCCGACGATGGCACCAGTTGGACCCCAGTAACCGTCTACAGCGGCAATTTCATCCGCAACCAGAACGACGAAGGCAGTCCTGGCGTAGATGGCACCGTCTTCATTTACGCTGGCGACCCGAGCAGCGACACCATTGGCTCGGCTCGAACTAATCACATCTTCCGGTCGACCGATGGCGGGGCGAGTTGGGCCGACCTCAGCCTGAACAGTGCGGGCTTTGTTGGCCCTGGCGACCTCGACTGCACTGGCGGCTTCCCCGCACAGTCACCGATCTGGCGCGACGAAGGCTTCGGCCAGATGGCAGTCGGCCCCAACAGCATCCTCCATTACGTCTACGAGGCGCAGGGTAGCGGTGGCGACCCCGGCGATATTTACTATAGCCGTTCCACCGACAACGGCAATAATTGGTCGCCTCCTAGCAAGGTCAACACCGATAGCACCAATCGCGCCCAGTTCAAGCCCTCGGTTGCTGCTACTACCGCAGGTGGCGTGGTCATCAGTTGGTACGACCGCCGCAACACCAGCAATGACGATTACGAATACTGGAGCAAGGTCTCCACCAACAATGGCGTGAGTTTCTCCCCTGAGCAGCGCACCAGCGACGTAGTCATTACCCAGCCGCAGCAGCCCGATCCCAACGTGCAGCCTTGTTACGGGGGCGACTATGATTACCACTTTGCGGCAGGCAATATCGTCTACCTAAGTTGGACCGATGGCCGCGTGCAGGTCAGCGGCAACAACCAGCAGGATGTCTTCACCGACCGCATCACGTTTAGCGGCGGCGGCACCCCCACCCCAACCCCCACCCCGCCGCCAAGCCCCACCCCGCAGCCAACCGTCTGCGCCAACCCCTTCAGCGACATTGCTGGCAACGTCTTCTTCGTCGCGATCAATACGCTTTACTGCCATGGCGCGATCAACGGCACCGATAGCAGCCACTTTAGCCCGGCGGGTACCTCGACGCGGGCGCAGTTCGCCAAGGTGGTGGTACTCGGCTTCGGCACCCCGTTCTATACCCCTGCCACTCAAGACTTCGTGGACGTGCCATCCAGCTACTTCGCGTACACCTTCATCGAAAGCGGCTACCATGCGGGCATCCTCAGCGGCTATGATGCAACCACCTGTCATGCCCACAATCTCAACACCCCTTGCTACCTGCCAAACATACCGATCACCCGTGGGCAGATTACCAAGCTGGTGGTTAATGCCGCCCACTACACCCTGGTCACACCAGGCGGTCAGACTTTCACCGACGTTTCTCCCACCAACATTTTCTACCGAGCGATTGAAACCGCCCATGCCAAAGGCGTGATCAACGGCTATCCCGACAACACCTTCCGGCCCAACGACAACGTGCGCCGCGACGCGATGGCCCAGATCGTCTACAAAGGCACCATTACACCTTAGCCCAGGCATGAGGCATGAAACATGAGTGAGGGGCGCACCAAAATGTGCGCCCCTCATTTATGCTACAAATATGTTATCACTATCTTTGCACTAAAAGATACCGGTGCATAGTTTAAAGAGGCTATCCTACATTGGGGGTCTGCGGGTTCAGCCCTCAGAGGGTGCATTGTGACCAGGCTAATCAAGCTATGTGGCTCGACCGATCTCCTGCTTGCCTTAGTGCATAGAGGCATATGGATGGGCGCAGCTTTAGGAAGACGATCAGCATAGTTATACCAATTATCCGAGGCGATGCTGTAGTTCTGTAGGGGCGAACCGTTGTTCGCCCTGCCTCAATCTATAGCGGCACCATCGCTAATTGGTATAACACTTCAGCCGCTGGGGGTTGAACCCCCAGACCCCCAATGAGGCCCAAGCATGAATGCTCTTCAGACTGCAACGCTTAAAGTGCAATCATAGTGAGGGTATTTATACCAATTAGCCGCGGCGATGCTATAAGTCTGTAGGGGCGAACCGTTGTTCGCCCTGCCTCAATCTATAGCGGCATCACCGCTAATAGGGGCAAACCGTTGTTCGCCTTGCCTCAATCTGCCTTGCCTCAATCTATAGCGGCATCACCGCTAACTGGTATTACTGCGGTTTACTCTTCGAGCAAATCGGCGGGTGGCACCAACGTGAGCAGGGCGCGGAGCAGGGCATCGGTGTCCTCCGGCTTGCCCACGCTGATGCAGAGGTGATCAGGTCGGTCAGGCAGGTAGCGGACGAACACGCCTCGCCGCTCCAGCGCTAGCTTAAGCCGCCAGGCATCGCCGCGCGTCACTTTGCAGAGCAGCGCTGGCCCCTGCGATGGGTAGGGCTGCAGAAAATTAAACTTACGCAGGCGGCGGTAGAGCCGTCCGCGCTCCAATCGCATTCGCTTCAGGTTGTGCAGCGCCTCGGCAAGGCCATCGAGCGTAGCGGCAACCGCAATAGTGGCGGCCAGGCTGAGGTTGTGGCCGGGGCGCAGCTTTAGCAACTGGCGCACCATCTCGCGCGGGAAGATGCCATAGCCAACCGCCAGGCCCGACAGCCCTGCCCACGCGCCGAAGCTACGTAGCACTACCAGGTTGCTGAACTCGGCGGTGAGCGGGGCAAGGCTCTGCCCGGCATACTCGCACCATGTTTCGTCCACCACCAGCAGCACGCCGCGGTGCAACAGCAGCGCGGCGCTGGCGGGGTCGAGCGTCGCACCGCCGAAGTCACCCGGCGAAGCGATGACAATCATGCGGGTTTGCGGGCCAATCGTCGCCAGCACCCGATCAACGTCGACCGCCAGCCGTTCGCTATGCGGCACACTGATCGCTTCGACCCCGGCGAGGGCGGTAAGATGAGCGGCCGGTTCGCCAGGCGGACAGACGATCAGGGCATCGCCGGGGGCGCAAACGGCATCGATGAGTAGGCCCAGCAGTTCGTCACCGCTACCGACCAGAATGCGTTCGCGGGAGTAGCCAGAGTAACGCTCCAGCAGGGTACGTAGCTCACGCTGCAAGGGGTCGGGCTGGCGATTATAGCCGTCGAAGGCAGCAAGCGCGTCCGGCACCCGCAACGAACAGCCGTAGGGGTTCTCATTCGCGTCGAGCCGCACCGCCTGAGCGGCAACGAACCCGTAGCGGCTAGCGCTCAATTCTACCGGCGCGGGGCTAGCGAAATCATCCAGCGCAGCAAGTTCGGGTCGCACTATCTGGTTGTTGATGATTGTGTCCACAATTCCAATTCCTGTCGATCTCTCCCCTCCCACCGGGAGGGGCTGGGGGGTGGGTACGTGATACCCAACTTCGCCTTCAACCTGTCAATGTCTCCCCTCCCATCGGGAGGGGCTGGGGGGTGGGTACGTGATACCCAACTTCGCCTTCAACCTTTCGATCTCTCCCCTCTCCCCGGGAGGGGCTGGGGTGGGTACGTGATACCCGACTCGCCCCACCCTACCCCGCCTGATGTGAGGGGAGCTTACTTGCCCTGGCTTGTGGGCGTGTATGAGGCACAGAGCATCCCAAAATAGGTTGGCGTTTGATAGCTGAGAAACTCGCCGCGCAGCGGCACGATTTTGCCTGCGCCGTAGAGCGAGAGCAATTGCCAGAGACCGTCCGGCTTGGCGTGTTCGAGGAAATCGCGGTCAAGCTCGTAGTCGAGCAGGCGGCGCAGATCGTCGGCCTTGATTGCGGCGACAATCTGCTGATCGAACTCCGCGCTGGCGGGGTCGTAGCCGTAAGGCCCATCGGCATCGTGGGCGTGACCCAGGTCAGAGCTGGCGATTAGAGCGATGAGTTTGGCGCTGGAGTTGGCGACCTCGGCGAGCGCCTCGCCAAAGCGTACCAGACTCGCGAACGGCAGGGTGCGTGAAGGACAGACCAGCACGATGCGTGGCGGCTGCGCCCATCGTGCGCCCATAAACCAGAGCGGGATCAGCGCACCCCAATCCATGATGAAGGAGCAACCCGGCCCGCTGCTTGCGCCATAACCTGCCGCCGCACACGGCACGAATAGCTCATGGGCGCGGCGCATCAGGGCGCGGGTAAGCTCCGTGTCTATCTCCATATCCACCGCCACTCGCTGTTCGCCTTGCTCCAGCATCCCGTCAGCGCGTTCAGTGACCGCGATGCACATGGCATCCTCGATGCGTACCCCATGCGGCGTGATTACCACAATGGTATCAGGTGCGGCGGCCTCCATGCGGCGGCCCAGTTCCAACATCGCGCGGCGGGTCGGCGCAAACGGTTCGCGCAAGTCGCCCGCCAGCTCCTCGATAATTGCGCCTCCGTGCGGCGCGATACAGGCAAATACCAGTGGCATAACTCCCCCATATCAATGCTCAGTGCTGAGTTTGATTGCTCGTAGGCGCGAACCCTGGTTCGCCCTGCTCAGTTTATTATAACATATAAACAACAGCGCCACCCCCGTTGCCGGAAGTGACGCTGCTGCTAGCATAGAAAGGAGAGTTAAGATGTCGGATGGACACCACCTCCGCTTTCAGGGCGTTGGCTAGTTGCGGACGCGGGCCAGTTTGCGGACACCGAAGCCACCAACCAGGGCCAGAGCCGCGAGGGCAATGAGCCAGGTGAAGTCGAAGCCGTTACCGGTCGCTGGCATAGCGGGCATCGTGCCACTGGTGGTGCCGCCGCTGGTGCCGCCACTCATGGCAGGCGCAGTGAGGGTGATTTGCTTCATCACGATGTTGCCGTTGACCACTACCGGAGCGTCGGGGCCGGGGAACTCGTAGGTGCCGATTACCCCAGCGTCAATGTGCAGCATCGGCCACACCTTGTCGCCAGCCTTGACCAGCATCTGGTCCAGGTTGATCTTCAGGTTGGTGGTTTCGCCAGCCTTGACCAGCACCTTGCCCAGCACGGTGCCGCCGAAGTTGCCATCCGCGCCAGTGTTGTGAACCACAACCCAGCCATCCTGCGCCGCGACGACCTTGGCAACGGTGAGGCTGCTGCCGTAAGCCTGGTCGCTGACATCGATGCTCGGCGTGGTACCGCTCATGGTGCCACCAGTCATGGCCGGGGCGGTGAGGGTGATTTGCTTCATCACGATGTTGCCGTTGACCACTACCGGAGCGTCGGGGCCGGGGAACTCATAGGTGCCGATTACCCCAGCGTCAATGTGCAGCATCGGCCACACCTTGTCGCCAGCCTTGACCAGCGTCTGGTCCAGGTTGATCTTCAGGTTGGCGGTTTCGCCAGCCTTGACCAGCACCTTGCCCAGCACGGTGCCGCCGAAGTTGCCATCCGCGCCAGTGTTGTGAACCACAACCCAGCCGTCTTGCGC
>JANXYP010000103.1 GCA_025355955.1 Chloroflexota bacterium | reverse complement strand
GATCTCTTGTTATGGTTGCAGAACCCCTTATCGCGTCTGAGCGATTGAAACAGGATGCCTATCGCGCCACCCAGCACCAACAGCGTTGCAGAACCCCTTATCGCGTCTGAGCGATTGAAACAAAGAGAGAGAGAGCAGGACGCACACTTGCGCCCCGCCCGTTGCAGAACCCCTTATCGCGTCTGAGCGATTGAAACCTACCCAAGCTGGGCGAACTGGCGTGGGGATTTGTAGTTGCAGAACCCCTTATCGCGTCTGAGCGATTGAAACATGCGTAGCGCAAGTGCTGCGGTGGCTGAGGCGGTGGGTTGCAGAACCCCTTATCGCGTCTGAGCGATTGAAACGACGAAGCCAATGCTCAAACCCGCCAGGCCAGCATGAGCAGAGTTGCAGAACCCCTTATCGCGTCTGAGCGATTGAAACGCTCATCTCATACCTCTAGGCACAAATCAGCATGATGTGGGCGGCTGTTGCCTTAGCTTGATGTCTATGGGCGTATGCGATTCGCCCCTACCCCAATCTGGCACTATGCTAACTGAGGCTGTAATATTAAGTATAGGGCTGTTGCAAAGTCGGCTGCTTGGGCGTGATAAATCACCGCCCCTACATGGGTTTGTGCTTGTAAGGGCGCAATCTCATTGCAGCCTGGCCGACTTTGCAACAGCCCTAATATTAAGTAAAATGCCACTTGCCCTCGCGCTACTTTTCTGCTACAATATGCCCATCTATAATTATGGCAAGTTGTTGCTGCTAACTGTCAACGACAAAAATCAGGAGCAAGCGTTTGGCCCTCGTAGGCAACTTGAGAGACTTTGGCCTCGCTGACTTTCTTTACCTGGTGGATCGAGGCTATAAAACCGGGATGCTGGTTCTGCAGAAGCCAGGCGATAGCGCACGCCTTTATTTCCAGAACGGCAGGCTGGTGTTCGCCGTGCGCCAGGGCGGGGATGAGCGGCTGGGCGATATGCTGCTGCGGGCGGGCAAGATTACTCGTGACCAGCGCGACCAGGCCCTGCACCTGCAGCAGACCGTTTCACCGGAGAAGCCGGTTGGCCTCATCCTGGTGGAGCGGAGCTACATCAGCAAAGAGGAGATCGTGCGCTGCGTGCGCGCCCAGCTTGAGGAGACGGTATACGCCCTGTTCGCCTGGAGCGAGGGCGACTTCCGCTTCGAGCAAGGCATTATGCCGCCACCGGAGAGCGTCACCATCCCGCTCAGTATCGAAAACGTGATCATGGAGGGGGTACGACGCATCGACGAGTGGTCACGCATTCGCGACCGCATCCCCACCCTCGATGTGGTGGTGCGCTTTGCCGAGCAGCCCAGCGAGAAGGCCAAGGAAGTCAACCTCACCCCTGACGAGTGGCGGGTGTTTGCGCGCATCAACGCCAGCGACAACGTAGGCCAGATTGCCCAGCTTACTTCCCTCAGCGAGTTCGAGGTCTGCCGCATCATCTATGGGTTCATCCAGGCGGGCCTGGTCGAGGTGGTCAAGGAGCGGCCCCGTTCGCCGCAGCCCGTACCCTACATGGGCGACCGGCGTAGCGCCCCGCCAAGCGGCGCTTATGTGCCGCGTTCGCGCGAGAGCGAACGACAGGTATATCCCCAGCCCGCGTCGCCCAGCAGGCGAGCCGCTGTGCAGCCGATTGTGCCAGTGCGTCGCAACATTATCCAGCGGATTATTGATCGGATCAGCGGGATGTAGTTTTCATTATCCCTCGCCTACCCGGCCCAAATTGGCTCCGGCGCGAGGCTGCAACGCTATTATACGTTTGTAATTGTCAGGGGAGGCGCATCGTCTATGCCCACCGTCAAGATGGTAATCAGTGGGGCAGTCAACGCCGGTAAGAGCGAGTTCATCAAGACTATCAGCGAGATCGAGGTTGTCTCTACTGAACGCAAGGCGACCGACGAAACCAGCCTGATCAAGAAGGAAACCACCGTGGCGATGGACTTCGGGCGCATCGCCATTGCCGACGACCTGATCCTGCACCTGTTCGGCACACCGGGGCAGAAGCGCTTCGACTTTATGTGGGAGATCCTCTCGGAGGGGATGCTGGGGCTGATCATCATGGTGGATAGCACCCGCCCCGACACTTTCCGCGAGACTATCCGCATTATAGATTTCTTCAATAGCTATCGCGAAACGCCCTATGTGGTGGCCGCCAACAAACAGGACATGGAGAACGCTTGGTCGCCAGAGGAGATTCGCCTGGCTCTGCGACTGCCCAAGGCAATCAAGGTTATCCCCTGTACAGCACGGGACAAGCAGCAAGTAAAGAACGTGCTGCTCGAACTGCTCTACTCCGTTCTTGCCGCCGCCGAAGAGTAGCGCAACTGTGTTATAATATAAAAGTATTGAACAACGTTCCCACTCCCGAAAGGAGATTTGCTGAACATGACAATGAATCGTACCCATGAGATGGTATCGCGCCTGAAGAGCTTGCAGGCCAGCACCCCCGATATTGAGGCTTCGGCAGTGGTTAGCGTAGACGGCCTGATCATGGCCTCAGCTCTGCCTAACGATGTTGAGGAAGATCGCGTCTCAGCAATGAGCGCCGCAATGCTCTCCCTCGGTGAGCGTATCGCCATCGAACTGGGGCGTGGCACGCTCGACCAGGTGTTCATACGCGGCGAACACGGCTATGTGCTGCTGATGGCGGTTGGCACTGAGGCGGTGCTGACTGCGCTGGCCCGCAAGGAAGCCAAGCTCGGCCTCGTCTTCCTCGATATGCGCCGCACCGCCGCCGAACTAGCCCGCTTTGTATAATTGCAGATTGTAGATTGCAGGTTGCAGATAGTGGCTAGTATTCGGTGAGCGGCTGATTGCGTTATGGCTGTAGTACATCTACGTCTGCGTAAGTAGGCGTAAGTTGGCAGCCTTACACCAAATACTGTATAATATAGGCGATGCTGGCTAACCATGCCTGGCATCGCCTGTTTGTATGGATATATCTGAACCCCTCCCCTGTTGGGGAGGTTGGGTGGGGGCAAAGGTGAGCGAGACAGTAATAGTAGCAATGAGTGGGGGAGTGGATAGCAGCCTGGCGGTCGGCCTGCTTAAGCAGCAGGGCTACGACGTGGTGGGCGTGCATATGCGGCTATCCTCCTACGATGAGGGCGCTAATGATGGCCTGAGCGTGAGCGCGGGCGGGGTCGGGATGCTCAACAAGCAGTGTTGCTCGATTGATGCCGCTAACGATGCCCGCGCCGTCTGCGCTCGCCTCGACGTACCGTTCTATGTGTTGAACTTCGAGAATGAGTTCCAGGCATCGGTGATTGATTACTTCACCGCCGAGTACGAGGCGGGCCGCACCCCCAACCCTTGCCTGGCCTGCAACCGCTACCTCAAGTTCCACTTTCTGATGCGTAAGGCCCTCGCCCTGGGCGCAGACTACCTTGCCACCGGCCACTATGCCTGCATCCGCCGCGACCCCGCGACGGGAGAAACCGCGCTGCTCAAGGCCAACGACCCATCGAAGGATCAATCCTACGCCCTATATATGCTCGACCACGACACCCTGGCTCACACCCTGCTACCGATTGGCGAGTATCCCAAGAGTCGCGTGCGTGAGCTGGCTAGCGAACTGGGCTTGATTACCGCCCACAAGCCAGAGAGCATGGACATCTGCTTCATCCCTAGCGGTGACTATCGCAACTTCATCAAGAAGCACGGCAGCGGCGACCCCGCCAGTTACGCCCCCGGCCCCATCTACGACACGGGTGGTACACTGATCGGCGAACACAGCGGGCTGCCCTTCTATACCATCGGCCAACGCAAGGGGCTGGGTTTGGCGACCGGCGCACCCCTCTACGTGGTAGATATGGACACTAGCAGCAACACCCTGGTGGTCGGCCCCCAGGACGCGCTGCTCAAGGGTGAGCTAGTTGCGGATGAGGTTAGCTACACCATTGCCAATCCCCCCACCCTCCCCTTCCGCGCTGGGATTAAGGTGCGCTACCGCGCCCCTGAAGTGGCCGCCACCGTCACCCCTTTGCCAAATGGTCGCGCCCAGGTCAGCTTCGATGTGCCGCAGCGGGCGATCACGCCAGGGCAGGCGGCAGTTTTTTATGATGGGGAGCGGGTTCTAGGGGGAGGTACGATTCTCTAGTTTTGAGTTTTGAGTTTTGAGTTTTGAGTTCGGGGGTTCTAATGCCAACAGGCACGATTTACACGAAGAGTTTTGAGTTTGCTCTGACCATCATTGAGCTATATCGCACCCTGGTAGAGCAGCGCGAATACGTAATATCGAAACAGTTGCTACGCAGTGGCACCAGCATTGGCGCTAACGTAGAGGAAGCCAGTGCCGCGCAAAGCCGCAAGGACTTCATCTCGAAGATGGCGGTCGCTTCAAAAGAGGCACGGGAAACAAGGTATTGGCTACGCCTCTTGCAGCAATCAAAACTTACCAGCGTAGATGTTAACAAAGAGCTATCACAGGTCAATGAAATAATCCTTATTCTAACTTCGATAGTGAAAACAACTGGAGAGAACTCTTGATGCAGTGTTCTAACTCAAAACTCAAAACTCAAAACTCAAAACTCAAACTGTGACCCCTTCCCTAATAATCTACATCCTCCCCCCCGCCATCTACGCCCTGCTCTTCCACTTCTTTTGGGGGCGGGGCTATGGGCAGATGGCGCTTTATCTCGCCGCCAGCCTGCTCGGCTTTGCCCTGGGCGTATTGGTGGCAAGGTTCTTGCACTCTAGCTGGCTATCCTTGGGCGACGTGCCAGCGCTTGAAGGCTCGCTGGGGGCGCTGGCCGCCTTGTTGCTTGCACGCAGGCTGCTGATGTGATATAATCCAACCACTTTGTAGCTTAAAGCAACAACGCTAGACTACCATAAAGGAGCAGTCCACATGGCGCTAAAGATTATCGGCGGTGTAGTAATAGCCATCCTGGTGCTAATCGGCCTCGGCTTCCTGCTGGCCTGGATCTACCCTGATATGAACTTTCGCTCGATCGGCAGTATGCGTGATCTTGCGGTTGTACTCATGTCTTTCTTCTCGTGTATTGGCAGTATCCTGTTCGCCGCCCTTATTGGCGTGCTGATCTGGATCGGCCTGATTATCAAGAACAACGTTGGGCCGCTGCTCGACAACGCGGCTGACACTGCCCGCACCGCGAAGGGTACCGCCGTGTTCGTCAGTGAAGGGGTAGTCACCCCGATCATCAAGGTGGCAGGCGCAGCCGCCGGGGTAAAGGCCGCCGTGCAGTCGCTCTTCCGCCGCAAGCCGAAGTCCGACCAGCCAGATAAGTAGCAGATCGTCAATCAATCCTGATGCTGATTCACTAGATCGCATGATTTCGCTCACATCATCAACGCAATAACCCAGGGAGCGGCGCACGTTGCCCCGCTCGGATTAAGAACATAGAGGTGGGCTACAGGCCGCCTATGTATAGCAAAGAGAGGAGAAACGAACAATGGCAAAAGATAATGGTAACGATGCCAGCTTCATCCTGGGGTTGGCGCTAGGTGCGGCAATTGGCGCAGGGGTAGCGATCGTAATGGCCCCACAGAAGGGCCAGGAAACCCGTGACCAACTGATGCAAGGCGGTATCGAACTTAGCAACCGAGTGAAGGCAACCGCTGGCGATGTCGCGGGGCGAGTAGGCGAGGTGGCTGGTGATGTCGCCACTCGCGTCGGCGATGCAGCCCACACCGCTGGTGAGCGGGTGCAGAGCGTAGCCGCACCGGTGGTCGAGCGGGTGCAGGAAGCGACCAGCAACATCGGCCAGAAGGCCGCCGATGCCGCTGCTGCAGCCGGTGATACTGCAGGAAATGTAACGGCAGCGGTGAAGGATGCTGCCAGCAATGCTGCTACTGCTGCTGGCAACACCGCAGGGAATATCGCGGCAGCCGCGAAGGATACCGCTGCAAACGTGACGGGAGCGGTGAAGGATACCACTGCAAACGTGACGGGAGCGGCCAAGGATAACGTTGCAACCGCAGCCAGCGATGCTGCCAGCGCGGCAAAGCGGGCTACTAGCAATGTGTCGAATGAGGCGAACAGCGCTGCGGATAATATGGCACAGGCCGCACACGACACTACCGCCAACATCCAGGGTGCGGCTAACAGCGCCAGCACTACAGTGAAGGCTTCGGCAACTAGCACGGCAAACCAGGCGGCTAGCGATGCTTCAACCGCCGCGAACAAGGCAACCCATGCCGCCGATCAGGCGGGTCAGGCTGCCAGCGATGCCGTGCACAGAACCCAGAGCTAACCGGCTGCAGATCATGGCATGAACGAACCCCGACCACAAGATCTGGTCGGGGTTCGCTTTTATCCAGTCTGACAGCTAACTCCGATTAGCCGCGCAAGTGGTGTATTATCAGAAGCAGAGCAGATTCATTGCGCCCCTAAGTTTTACCCCGCTACGTCAAGTGTTGGTGAAGATGATCAGCCGAGCCAATGCGCGTAGTTTACGCACCCCTACGTTTTACATCCCCAGCATTGTGAATTGGTATAACGCCACCAATCAGTTGCCCTTGCAGGATTATACGACCACCAACTGCTCCACGCAGGAGAGCAGCTTGTCAATATCGAATGGCTTGACCAGCACTCTGTTTGCCAGCACCTCGGTCGCCTTGCTCGTCAGGTTGGTTGCCGCTGACATCACGATGATGGGCAAGTGATGGGTCTTCTCGCTCGAGCGCAGGATGCGGCATAGCTGCATCCCATCCATCACCGGCATCATCATATCAATCAGCGCCACCTTGATGCCGTTGCGTTCGAGATGGATGAGCGCGTCCTGCCCACTGCTAGCGGTGACCACTATATAACCTTCGTCGGTTAGCACGTCAGCGCAAAGCTGACGAATGGTGGGGTCATCGTCGACCACCAGCACTTTAACTTTTTTGGGGTCCATTACAATTATCTTTCTGGTGAAGTCGTTATACCAGTTAGCGATGGTGACGCTATAGATTGAGCCAGGGCGAACCGTTGTTCGCCCCTACAGAACTATAGCACCGCCTCGGCTAATGGTATTACTGCTATCTAACTTAACATAACTGCAAGCGCCGTGCCACGGCGTTAGCTCTGCTTGCCATCGAATAGGGCCTGGGCTGCTTGCACCACCTGGGCAACGCTGATCGCAGTGAGGCTCGTCGCTTTGATTACTTGATGCTGACTGGTATCAGGCGGCCATGGCCCCCAGATGCGGGCATCGCTGGGACCAAACAGCCGTAGCGTGGGCCGTGCGAGGGTGGAAGCGAGGTGCAGCGGTCCGCTGTCCACCCCCATCACCAGGTCGGCACGCTCAAGTAGGGCAGCCAGTTCCGCCAAACTGGTTTGCCCTGCCGCATTCATAATACGTTGGTAGGCGCTTTTAGGTTGCGCCCAGACAATCTCAGCACAAAGTTGCCGCTCATGTTCGCTGCCTGTAAGCAACAGCCAGCATCCTCTCTGCTTAAGCAAATGTGATGCCACTGCTGCCCAGCGCTCCACCGGCCACTGCTTGGCGGGGTCGCCTGCGCCAGGGTGAATGACCAACAGCGGTTCGCCTTCAACCCAGCCCTGCGCTCGTAGCCACGCGATCGCCCAATCGCGCTCTGCCTGGCTCAAGTGGAAGAATGGAGCAGAGGGAGTATCAGTTGGCTGCCCCCACTTATGTATACTGTAATTCACTAGAACAAGGTTCTGCTCTACCTCGTGTTTGCCCCGCAGGTAGGGGATTTTCACCGTGGCGAACAGGCGCAACAGCGGCGTATCGTAGCCCAGTAGTGGGATGCCACTGAGCAGGCAGAGCAATCCGCCCCACCAGAAATCGAAGCGCAGATTGACCGCGAGTTCGATGCGCCCATGCGCTCGTTGCCAGCGGCGTAGTCTGCCCGCCTCGCGCCAGAGGGTGCGGTAAGGAGCAAACAGTCCGCCCTTCGCCTGGCGGGTGAAGCCGGGGAATGGGATGGTCATCAGCGTATCGTAATATGAGCTATATCGTGCGGCCACCCCCTCGCTCCACGGCCCTACCGCCAGCACAATCATCGTTTTCGGCAAGCCCACGCGCAGCAGCCGCAGCGCCGCCGACGCGAATAGCAGATCGCCCACGTGATCGGGCCGCATCACCAGCACTTGACGCAACCCGTCACGCAACAGCCGTCGTCGCAATCGCAGGCGATAAGGCAAGGTCAGCAGGCTAATCAGCCAGAGTAGGATGTAACGGATGCGATTGCTCATATAGGAAGGTATGAGGCTATCAGTGCCAGGTTAAGGAAATCAGAGATTTGTCAAGTTTCGCTGGCAGCAACAAAGATGCTTGGTTTTGTGCGTGACGATCCACAACGGTGGCGACCCAGCGGCAGATGGGGGTGATGGTTGCCCCTATGATTTCGCTTGAGGTTGCCAATCAGGGCCGCCGAGTACCCATACTACAGATGGCAAACCTGGCATTTGATGCAAAATCGGTCTGATTTGCTCTTGACAAACCTGTAGAAACCTTAACCTGGCGGTGATAGGCTTACACCAAACAGACAATAAGAGCTAATCCGCAAAGGGCGAGTGCAATCCGCCTCTACATACAACGAAACAGCTCTTTATCTGCGCTCAATCACCGATTGTTCTCATCCCTTACCGCGAAGTACGCCGGGCGGGGCGAAAAGTCGGCGTTGATGATGCTGTAGAGTGAAGGGCCGGTCCAGCCTGGTTGGAAGGTGCTGAAGTTGAGGTTCCATAGGGTCATCACCCCCATCCAGGGGTATTTGTCCTTCGACATCTTGATTGCCCGCACAATGAAGTCGGCCTGGGTGGCGGGGTCGAGTTCGTTGCACCAACCGAAGCCGCCCTCGCGCTTGTCGCTGCACCAGCCAAACTCGGTGACCCACATCTGCTTGTTGCCCTCGCCAAATTGCTCCATCACCGCTCGTTGCTGCTCGACGCGGCGGAAGTAGAAGCTGGGGTGGGTCTTGAACTCCTTGGCCGGGCTGGGCTGGTCGGGCCACAACGTCTCCGGCGGGTTGTTGTAGCCGTAGGGGTGCGAACCGAGGACATCGTAGTAGCTGCGGATAATGCCCTGCTTGTAGGTGTAGATCAGGTTGAGCCAGGCCACATCGTCGTACGCTAGCTTAGGGTCGAACACGCCGGTGGGCGCGGGCGCACCCATGATCACCACCGCATTGGGGTCAGCAGCCTTGATCGCAGGATAAGCCTTGATCAGCAGTTCAGCGTAGGCAGGTGGGCTGACCGTGCCGCCTGACTCGTTGAACAGGTTCGGCTCATTCCAGATCTCATAGGCGGCGATGCGCCCCTGGTAGCGGGCAGCCATTGCACCCATGAAGTCGCCGAAGTCCTGCGGGTTCTTGGGGAAGCCGTCCAGTCCGTCGCCGAAGGTGGCGGGATCCCGCGCCCAGTCGGGCGCTTTGTCCACGTTGATGATCAGTTTGACCCCAGCAGCGTTGGCGGCAATCACGATGTTGTCCAGTTCGCCCCAGTGGTAGTTACCCTTGGGACTCTCGCTATCCTTCCATAGTATCTGCTGCTTGACCCAGTGAAAATTGGCAGTTGTAATCAAGTTCAGCACCTTACCCTTGTCCTGGCCGTAGAGTTGAGCGATGATGCCCGCGCCATGCGGTGGGCCGCTGAGGAAGGGGTAGCCGCCCGCGCCGGCAGTGGGGGTTGGCAGCAGGATGGGCGGCGGTAGCTGCTTATTGATGAGATACTGGTAATACTCGTAGCCGAATAGGGCCAGAGTCATCTTGCCGGGGTCACCGCTCTGGTCATCGCTATGCCGCTCGAACCGCGCCCGCTCGAAGTATTGCACGGTCAGGCTGCCATCCTGTAGCTCGTCGGAGATAGGATAGCCGTAGAGGCGCAGACCCTCGTTGTTGCCGCGAGCCTGCCAGTATTTGAGAAACTCACCACTGAGCAGCCGATGGGTTTGCGACACGTAGATGGCGGCAGCGGTGTTGACGCTGGCATTGTTGGGGTTGGGCGGGGTGAAGGTGGCCTGCTGCAAGTAGGAGATTTGCAGACCCAGTAGCCCCAGTTCCACCTGATAGGCAGCATCCTTCTGTTCAGGGTGGAACTCGAAGCGTTCGCGCTGGAAGTATTGAACCTGGTAGCCCTTCTCCACCTGCACATCACTGACCGGGTAGCCGAACACCGGCAGGCCGCCGTACTGCTGCCAGTAGCCGAGGAACTCTCCGGTTACGGTGTGGCCGGTCTGGGTGAAGGTGAAGCTGGGCTGCGGCGCGAGGGGGCGCTGGTTGGCGGGGGTGGGTAGCGGAAATGGGGTGGCGGTTGGCACGGCCGGATTTGCGGCGGGCGTGCTGGTATAGGTTGGCGTGTCCGTACCCGCGCTGGCACCGTCCGTAGATGTGTCGGTAGCAGCAGGAGTGAGGGTGCTAGCTATGGTGGTGGAAGTGGGGGTATCCGGCGGCGGGCGGGTGCTGACCGCCCCTGGCGGCACAGCGATAGCAGCGAGGTTAACCGCCGCGCTACTATGGCCGCCCGCCGGTAGCACGGTTATGAGCAGGGCCAGAATGAAAAATAGCAAGGCCAGCACGCGGGGGGGATGCTGATTCAACTGCAAACTCCAATTCTAGCTTTATACCAATTAGCCGAGGCGATGCTATAGTGCTGTAGGGGTGAACCGTTGTTCGCCTTGCCTCCATCTATAGCAGCGCCATCGCTAATTGGTATTAGTCTGCCGGGCGGAAGCCAACCGACATCCGCAGATAGCGATCATCGTAGCCGAAACTGCTGCCGGAAACCCCGGCGATGCCAGTCTTCTGCAGCAGGGTGAAGGAATCCTCACCCTCGGCCAGCTTGCTCCAATTATAGATGGTGGTATCGTCGTCCACACCCACCTCGTCGAACACATGATGAATGGCGTTGACCTGTTCGAGTTCATGGCGCAATCGTTCGCGGCGATAGTGGTAGAGGCGGCGGATCTTGTCTGGGATGTCGGGCCGCTCGTTAAACAGTTGGGCATAGGCCATGAATCGCAGTTGCCACTCGGCGGGCAGCCCAGCCAGGGCATTGTTCCAGGCAGTCTGGATGATGGCGGCGAGATGGTCACTGGTGGTGCTGGTCCAGCCCATGCGGTCGCCAGTCAGTCCGTAGATTTTACTGAAACTGTTGATGAAAATAGTCTGGTTGATGATATCGCCGGGTGCATCGAGGAATGCCTGCATCCGCGCCCGATCCTGGTCGGGGTTGCCGGTGCCGATGTAAGCAGTATCGGCCAGCACGGTCAGTTCGCGGCCATCATCGGCAATTACCTGCCAGAGGGCGCGCAACTCATCGGCATCGTAGGAGAAAGCGGTGGGGTTGTTGCTAAGGGTGAGATAGAGGAGCCGTAGGTTGGGATGCACAATCAGCAGTTGCTGCAAGTTTGGCGCAGTCAGCTTGAAGCCATCCTGCTCGGTGGTCTGGTAGTTGATGACCTCAGCGTTGCTGGCCTGGGCCTGCCACAGCACCACCGCAAAGCCGGGTGCGGGGAAGCAGAACGCCGGTTGCTCATTGTACTTGTCGCGATAATACATAGTCAGGGTGCGAATTGAGGCATCGAGACCATTCAACGCACCGACAGAGGCGAAGGTGTTCTGCCAGTTGAGCGGCAGCCCGTACTTACGACGATAACTCTCGGCCAGCAGATCGCGCAGCAGCGGGTTGCCCACGCCGTAAACATCGTAGATACGCAGGTCGAAGTGGTACTCGCGCAGCAGTTGGCGCTCGAAGCTGGTCATCATCTCGCGCAGGCGTAGATAGGTTGCGCCGTCGCTGATGTGACCGTTGATCTCCTCGCCGGGCAGGATGATGCCCAGATCCTCGCCAATCGTGCTATAATCGTCAGCGCTACCCGGTACGGCCCCGGCCTCGCGTTCGCGGATGAAACGCACATCCACATCGCCGATCGAGCGGTTCTGCACCTCGCTGGCGATTGCCGCCTCGCTGATACCTAGCCTGCGGCACTCAGCCTCCACCTCGCGTACGATGCGGGCCATAGCGCGGATGGGCGCGGCGGCCTCGCGGGCGGCGGGCGCGGCGATCGCGACGATGTGGTTGCGGATGGCCCGCACCTGTTCGCGTTCGGCCTGCTCGTTACTAGCACGTAGGATGGGTCGTGGTTTGCCGTTGCCCGCATCCTTGTGGGCAATGGGAGGCTGGGCGGCAGGCCGCCGCGCTGAGCTGGTCATCGTCTATCCCCACCTGTAAGGTTAAGCGCACACCATTGGGCGCATCTTTGGCCCACGCCCAATCGCGCAGGCCCGCATAGGCTTGTGGGTTTAGTATAATGCCTCCGCCTGTCTGTGTCAACGTTGGGATTAGCAGCAAGGGCGCACGTTAGTGCGCCCCAGCGATTACAATCTATCTTCCATCTTGCGCCCTTTGCCTTCATCGTCTAGGGTAGCTAAGGCTGAGGAACAACACCTTGCTCAACTCGGCGCGGCTGGCATCACTGGCGGGGTGGAACCGACCGTCGGAGTAGCCGCCTACCCACTGCTTGTAGGTTGCAGTCTTGATGTAACCATAAGCCCAGTAGCCGGGTGGCACGTCGGGGTAGTCGGCCAGTACGCCAGTGTAGGCTGGCACGCCACTGGCAAGCACATTCATCTTCACCATCTCGGCGCGGCTAATGCTAGCGTAGGGGTGGAAGCTGCCGTCGGGGTAGCCGCTGATCGTCCCCGCCGCGTGCAAGCTCTCGATGTATGTATATGCCCAGAAGCCGGGTGGCACGTCGGCAAAGCTCGGCTGTGCCGGGGTGAGCAGTTGCAGGCCGTAGCCCAGAGCCAGCATCTTGCTGAACTCGGCGCGGCTGATCGGGTTATCGGGACGGAACAAGCCATCGGGGTAGCCGCTGACAATGGCGTGGCAACTGAGGTAACGAATGTAGCCGTAGGCCCAGTATTCAGTCGGCACATCGGGGTAACTTTGGCCGCAGGGAGTAGCGCTGGCCGCTGGCGGGGCGGTGGTAGTCAGGCTGGGCAATGGGGTTGCCGTCGCCTGCGGCAACGTAGTTGGCGTGACAGTGGCGTTGGGCAAAGCGGTCGGCGATGCAACCATACTTGCGCTGGGTAGGAGCGCGGGTGTCGCGCTGGCAGTCGGCGTGGGGGTTGCGCTGGGCGCAGGCGTGAACGTTGGGATGGCCCTGGCGGTGGGTGTGTTGGTGGGGGTCAAGGTCGGGCAGCCTGGTGGGGTGGTGTAGTGCAGCGCCAGCGTATCGGGGTTTGTCGGGTAGCGCTCACCCACCGCCCATACGTCAGAGCTGGATACCGCTGCCAGCGAGAAAAGACTATCCGCATAGTTGTCGCTGGGGCTGGGTACTACCCTCCAGCTCGTACCATCCCAGTGTTCGATCAGCGTACGGTCGGGTACGCCATGGTATGCGTAATATCCCGCCGCCCAAACGTTGGTAGGAGATAGCGCCAACAACGCACGCAGGTCGAAATAATCGCCCGGACTGGGATAAGCCATATCCACCTTCCGCCAGCTTACCCCATCCCAGTGCAGCGCCAGCAGGGCGATGGCATTGCCGGTGCTATAGTTGCCCACTGCCCAGGCATCATCAGGCGCAATGGCGGCGACTGCATACAAGCGCTCGCTATCGCCAAAATGTGGCACCGGCACTACCTTCCAGCTCACTCCATCCCAGTGCTCGACCAGACTCCAAATCGGGCCGGTACTATCTATATAATCACCAACCGCCCACACATCATTTGTCGAGGTCGCCGCCAATCCCGATAGGCCATTGGGCAACTGCCCGCCAGGCGGATTGATGTTCGCGCTGGGGATAATCGCCCAGGCGCGGCCATTCCAGTGTTCGGCAAAGGTCTGTTCGGCCGACTGATCCGCGCTACCAACCATCCATACGTCGTCAGTGGCGATGGCGGTCAGCGCTTGTATACTCAGATTAGCGCCAGCGCTGGGGCTGGGTACATACTGCCATCCCTGCCCGTCCCAGTGCTCGGTCAAGGTGTTCTGGCTGTCCATGAGGCCCACTGCCCACATATCGTTGCTGGCTAGCGCCGCCACCTGGGTGAAGCCGCTGCCCTCTCCAAAGGTGTATGCGGGGACGAAGCGCCAACTGCTGCCATCCCAATGTTCGGTCAGCGTGCCGGTGAAGAAGCTGCCTACTGCCCACACATCGTTGGTGCTGATGGCGGTCACCCCGCCAAATCCATTAGGAAAAGCTGGGCTACTAGGTGTATCTACGATCTGCCAGGTTGGTTGGCAATTGCTAGGCGGTGTCGGGGTGGTCGCGGCGCTGACCCCGCTATCTAGACTTGACACCGCCATACCGCTCAATGCCATCGTTGCATAGCTGGGGCTGGTGAGGATAAACCAGCCCAGCACGATTGTCGCCGCTGCCAACCCTTTCAGCCTGCTGCTCATCTTTGTACCTTTACTCTAGCAGGTTGCAACCGGGGCGGCAACCCCGCCGCTTGCTTGTGGCGCGTTGCCGCCCCGGCCTCATCACCTGCTGGCCTAGTTGTAGTGTTCAATCAAGGTGTTGTTAGTATATAGGTCTTCCTCGAGTCCTACGGCCCAGGTGTCGTTAGCGGAGACCCCGTTGACGGCAAGCAGGACCGCGCCATAGGTGCCAGCATTTACCGGGGCGTAAGTAGTCCACTGCGTGCCATTCCAGTATGCGCCGGAAGGCGCAACGCAGCAACCTTGACCATGGTACCCCACCGCCCAGGCCGAGCCGGATGCGAAGTAGGCCACCGCAGTTTGTGGCCCAGAGCCGCCTGGCGGGTCATTTAGCCTCCAGCCATGAAGAACATCGTGCTGGAACGCCAGCTCCCCATACCCAGTTGCGCTGTTGCCTACCGTCCAGGTATCATCGTGGTCGAGCATGGATATGCCAGACAGGGTTGCGCCGTTACTTGAGTTTGGCAGGTCACTGCTGTGGTCATCCCAGATCGAGGTGGATGCATTCCATTCCAACAGGAGTGGGTGGTTGTTGGTGCCATCGTTGTAATAGCCTACCGCCCAGGCATCACCACTAGCCACCATCGATACCGAGGTGAGATAGTTGTTGTATGTCCCTGTACCAGTATGATTAGCGCTGGCAACCTGCAACCAACTGCTGCCGTTCCAGAACTCGGCCAGGGTGGCGTTCGCCCCCAGCGTGCTGCTGTAGTAATGGCCCACTGCCCAGTAGCTATCGGCCTTGTCTCCAGCGATCGCGGTCAGCACGTTGATGCTACTCGATGGACTTGGGCTGCTGACTGTAGTCCATGTGCCACTATGATACTTCTCAATCAAGGTATAGGTTTCACCGCCAGAGATGTAGTCACCCACCGCCCAAACATCGGTAGCGTTGAGGTCGTTGCGGGCGAAACCCACCCCGTTGAGGTAGTTGTTCGTACCTGGATTGGTACTGGCGGATTGGCTCCAGGTATAAGTCGTACCTCCGCTGCCTGGTACACCGTTTTCAATCAGGGTCTTGGCATTGCTCTGGTTGATATCCTTATAGTAGCCCACTGCCCAGATGTTCGTGCTACTAACCGCGTACACACTATTAAGGGCGTTGTCACCCGCGCCAGGATTGACACTAGCGACGTTATGCCAACAGACCCCCACATTGCCACACGTCGCGCTAACTTTCGACACTCCCGCCAGCGAACTGGCAACAACTACTGCTACCAGCGCTAGGCTGGCGACAAACCCTACCTTTTTACTCCGTTGCATCTTGACCTCTCCGCCAGCCCAGCAACGACAACTGCGGGCGGCATCAATCACAACAGTTACTACACCGTACCACTCGGCGCGGTGTTGCCGTTTGGCCGCTGCTACTATAACCCATAGGGGGGGCTTTGTCAAATGAATCGGGGCGGTACTTTCGGGCTATTTCCTTTATAGTTCCTGCTGGCAGCAATGGCGCGGAAGTTCGCACCCTGGTTGCAAACTCCCCTTGCCCCAATGTGGTAT
>JANXYP010000053.1 GCA_025355955.1 Chloroflexota bacterium | reverse complement strand
CAGCAACGCGGGGGCGCATAGCGGTGAGCTTGAAGACGTGCTGCTGGCGGGTGATGTGCTTATCGATGGCAATGATGAGGTTGAGACATGGCCTTCGGAACGCTTTGACCTGAGCTATCGCAGCAGCGTGCTGAAGGCCGAGGGGCAGCGGCAAATGTCGCCGCCAGTGGTTGTTACATCGGTGCGGATACGGCTGCAACGCATGGACGTAGCCATGCTACAGGCGAGGATGAAGGGCTGGCAGCGCGACCGCATCGCCAGCCAACCGGCGGGCAAGACGGCGGGCAGCACCTTCAAGAACCCGCCCGGCGACAGCGCTGGCCGTCTGCTGGAAGCGGCGGGGCTGAAGGGCTATCGCTACCGCGAAGTGGAGTTCAGCGCCAAGCACGCCAACTTCCTGATGAACCTCGGCACTGCCAGCTACGCCGATGTCAGGCATATCCTGAGCTACGCGCAGGAGGTTGTCTGGCAGAAGTTCGGGATTAGGCTGGAGCCGGAGGTGGAGATTGTGGGCGAAGAGGCGTAACGACTGCCAACGGATTTAGCCAACGGATTGTAAAACGGATAAACGGATGTGGTGGCGTAGGGGCGGCTGGCTGGCCGCCCTGGTGAAGCGCATCAATGCCAACCGGAACTACGAACGCTGACGTAGGGGCGCATGGCATTCGCCCGCTTGAAACGCATCAACGCTAATCGCAAGCGACAACCGTCTTCATTATGAAGACAAAGGAAAAGCCTTGACCGACGAACCGCAGCAACCAGGTAAGAAAATCCGCGTGGCCGTCATCTTTGGCGGGCGCAGCGCCGAGCATGAGGTGTCGCTGGAGTCGGCCCGCAACGTGATGGCCGCGCTGAACCCCGATCGCTATGAGGCGTTGCCGATCGGCATCTCCAAAGAGGGGCGCTGGCTGATTGGCGCAGAGGCGATGCCGCAGTTGCAAGCGGCTGCAGATAATGGGGCGCTCTCGCCTGTCTTCCTCAGCGCGGCGCAACCAGCGGCGGTGTTGGGGCCGAGCGCGGGGCGGGCGCTGGTGGAGATTACCCCTGGCGGCACCGCCCAGCCTGGGCAGCAGATTGATGTGTTCTTCCCCGTGCTGCACGGCCCTTACGGTGAGGACGGCACGGTGCAAGGCTTGCTCGAACTGGCAGACGTGCCTTATGTCGGCACAGGGGTGTTGGGTTCTGCGCTGGGCATGGATAAGGCGGCGATGAAGGATGTGTTTACCGCCAAGGGTTTGCCCATCCTGCCGCATATCACGGTGCGGCGCAGCGACTGGCGCGAGGATGCGCCCGCTGTGCTGGAGGCAATTGACGCGACCGGGCTGCAGTATCCCCTGTTCGTCAAACCAGCGAATATGGGCAGCAGCGTGGGAGTGAGCAAGGCGCATGAGCCAGGCGAGCTGGCGGCCAGCATCGAACTGGCGGCGCAGTACGACCGTCGCATCATCGTGGAGCAGGGGGTTGACGCGCAAGAGGTGGAGTGTGCGGTGCTGGGCAACGACGAGCCAGAGGCCAGCGTAGTCGGCGAGGTGGTGCCGGGCAACGAGTTCTACGACTACAACGCCAAGTATATTGACAACAACTCAAATCTGATTATCCCCGCGCAACTCGACGATGACACCACCGAGCAGGTGCGCGAACTGGCGGTGCAGGCATTCCAGGCGATTGACGGCGCGGGCATGGCGCGGGTGGACTTCTTTGTGGAACGCAGCACGGGCGAGGTTTATCTCAACGAAATCAACACCATCCCCGGCTTCACCCGCATCAGTATGTACCCCAAGCTGTGGGAGGCGAGTGGCCTGAGCTACCGCGAACTGGTAGAGCGACTGATAGAACTGGCGATGGAGAGACATGAGGATAGAGCCAACAACCGCATCGCAAGATGAGCAGCCCCGTGTGGCCATACCACGCCGCCCTGGCAGTCGCGTTACCCGCGTCGGCTGGCGGCTGTTCAAGGACGACCTGGCGAACGGGCGCTTCGCCGCCCTCGGCCTGCTCGGCCTGCTCGCCGCGCTGCTGGTCAACTTCGCTACCTCGCCCGCTTATGTGGTGCAGGCGGTGCAGGTGGTGGGCAGCAAGAGTCTGAGCAGCCAGCAGGCGACCCAGATGGCGGGCGTGGCCGGGCTGAATATCTTTGCGGTAGACACTAAAACGGTGGCCGCCCGCCTGAAGAATGCGCCCTACATAAGCGATTTGCTGGTGGAGACGCAACTGCCCAACATCGTGCGCGTCACGGTCAAGGAGCGGCGGCCAACCGTCGTCTGGGTGGTTGGTGATACGCCCTATCTGGTGGAGGAGGACGGCTCAATCAGCGGGCAGGCTGCCACCCTCGACGGATTTGTGGTGGTATATGACCGCGACCCGCTGCCCGCCACCCCCTTCCCCAGCTCTCCTCTAGTTTCGGGGAGGGGGGGTCTGGTGACTACTACGACGGTGGGGGCAACTCCCATCCCCAACCCGCCCCTACCTTTGGGGAGGGGGGATTTGACCACCACAGTCGGCTCCGATTATCGCATCGGCGGCCATGTCGGGGCGCTGGAGCTTGATGCAGCAGACGCAGCGCAACGCATCTTCATGCTACTGCCGCCGTCGGGGCTGGTGATCGGCTCAATCGATTATAGCGCGGGGTTCGGCATCAGCGTAATCACGCCCAACCAGCAGCGCATCATCTTTGGCACCAATGACCAGATCGAGACCAAGATCGCCATCTGTCGCGCCATGCTAGGCCAGCTTGCCAGCAAGCAGTGGACGGTGATGGACCTGCGCTCGACCAATCGCCCAGCGGTACAAATGGTGGAGGATAAGAAGACCCCGTGAAGATCACCCACAGCCTGTGGATACCGTTCGCCGCCCTGCTGCTGGGGTTGATTATCGGCCTGCAATTCGACCTGACCGTGCCGGTGGAGTGGACCCGCTACACCGCAGTTGCTGTACTCGCTGCGCTCGACTCGGTGCTAGGCGCGGTCCGCGCCGAGCTAAACCAGAGCTACGATAACCGCGTGTTTATCAGCGGCTTCGTGTTCAACACCCTGCTAGCAATGGCAATCACCTACCTCGGCGACCGCCTCGGCGCGGACATCTGGCTGGCGGCGGTGGTCGCCTTCGGCTCAAGGTTGTTCAGCAATCTGGCTATTATCAGAAGGCATTTCATTTAGGCGGCTGGTGGTTAGCCAGCGGATATGACCATCGGATAAGCGGATAAACGGATTGGGCTAGCGTAGGGGCGCATGGCTATGCGCCCTGTTGAAGCGCATCAATGCTAATCGTAGCTACACCGCCCGCCCAGTTGCTCCTCTCCCCTTGCGGGAGAGGTTGGGTGAGGGGTAATGTTGAAGCGCATCGAGGCCAATCGCAACCACCAATCTAGATAAACTAATCCGTTTATCCGTTTTTACAATCCGTTGGCTGACCGCTACGCAACTATTTCGTGGGAAACGATTATGGTAACCTACCTACAACGTTACATCGCAGGCGAACACGAAGCCGTGTGGGACGAGCTATTCACCCTCGGCGCAGCCATCCGCGAGGAACCGCTGTACGCTGACGCGCTGGCCGTCGCCCGCGAGACGATGACCAGGGCCAGGCACAATGTCGAACTGTTGGTGGCGCGGCTGAAGGCAAATGGCTATGAGTTTGCTTACCCAGAATCGGCATATGTATCTTCGCCGCCCGATGCTGCGAAGCGACTTGACGTTATTGAAGATGAGATTGGCGAGTTGCCGCTATCTCTACGAATATGGCATGAGCAGGTTGGCGGCATAGAGTTGATGGGAACACATCCCGATTGGTCGCAACCTGGATATTTCAACGGGGAAGGCTATCCGGTCTACACCGATCCTCTTTGCGTTTCTCCACTTTATTATGTAGAGCAGCAAGTCGAGGATTGCGCTGAGGAGATGGTAGAAGGGGAGTTTGCGATTGATATAGCTCCTGACCTTCTGCACAAGGCAAATATAAGCGGGGGTGGGCCAGTTCAGATTCATGTGCCAAACATGGCGATTGATGGCTTGGTTAGCGATGAGGACTACAAGATGCCTTTTGTCGCTTACCTCCGCAACAGCTTTCGCTGGGGTGGCTTCCCTGGCTTCGCTAGTGCCGACGAACAAATGCACGAAATGAAGGAACGCATAGCCGAAGGACATAGCCTACCTAGTAGCTATCGGGTCTCTGAGGCAGGTGAAACCTACGTGCCTATCGAGTGGCTGGCCGAGCTAACCGAAGGGCTGTTGCCCATTTGACATAACCAGTTCTGGCAATTTGGTCTGAATTGTGGATAAAGGCTAGCCTAATAACAATATCTTGTGATATAATCCTTAAATCACCAGCGCGTTCTAGTGCGCCGCTGATGATGCAGCCAAAACGGAGGGCTGCTTGCCTATGACCGGTATCGAACAAACAATCGTTGGGCTGGATGTTGGCACCACCAAGGTTTGCGCCGTGGTCGGCGAGATGCGCCGCGACGGTCAGGTTAACGTGCTGGGCATGGGCGTTGGCCCCACTCGTGGGTTGAGCAAGGGGGTGGTGGTCAACATCGGTGAGGTAGTCAGCAGCATCACCATCGCGGTGGAGAAGGCGGAGCGGCTGGCGGGCTGCAAGATCGGCAGCGCCTACGTGGGTGTGGCTGGCGCGCACATCACCTCGCTGAATAGTCGCGGCGTGGTATCGCTGGGTCGCAGCGGGCGCGACATCGCTGCTGAGGATGTGAGCAAGGCGGTCGAGGCATCGCGGGCAATCACTATTCCGCCGCAGCGGGAGGTCATCCACGTCATTCCCCGCGCCTTTATCGTGGACGGGCAGGAAGGTGTGCGCGACCCAGTCGGCATGGCGGGGATG
The DNA here is from genome assembly GCA_025355955.1 of Chloroflexota bacterium. Lineage (GTDB taxonomy): Bacteria > Chloroflexota > Chloroflexia > QHBQ01 > QHBQ01 > QHBQ01. Next base: position 2,236 of record JANXYP010000053.1, on the reverse strand, counting down.
CGCCTGGAGGTGGAGACCCATATCGTCACTGGCACGGCCACGGCCCTGCACAATCTGGTGCGTTGCGTACAGCAGGCTGGGGTGGAGCTTGACGAGATGGTGCTGGAGCCGCTCGCCAGCAGCGAGGCTTCGCTTACCGCGGCGGAGAAGAAACTTGGGGTCGCCCTGGTGGACATTGGTGGAGGGACGACCGACATTGCCATCTTCATAGACGGCAGCATCTGGCACACCATCAGCCTGCCGGTGGGTGGCAACCACCTTAGCAACGATATTTCGATAGTGCTGCGCGTACCCTTCGACCAGGCCGAGTCGCTCAAGGTGGAACACGGCCAGGCCCAGCCAACCATAAAATATGGGCCGTTGGCCGTGCGGGCGAACGAGGAAGCCGAGGAGGAGGAAGGCGACGCGCTGGAAGTCACCACCTTCAGCGGCGAGAATGAGCAGGTCTCGCGCCGCTTGCTCTGCGAGGTTATCAATGCGCGGGTCGAGGAGATCTTCGCGCTGGTGGCGAAGGAGATCAAGCGTAGCGGCTACGATGGGTTGCTGCCCGCTGGCGTTGTGCTAACCGGTGGCAGCGCCCAGTTGCCGGGGATTGCCGAAGTGGCGCGTAATGTGCTAAAGATGCCGATCAGGGTGGGTACACTGACGCAACTGGGCGGCATGACCGGGTTGAACGGTCCAGCGTATTCCACCGCAGTCGGGTTGTTGCTGTGGGGACTGCGAAACAATCTAGAAGCCGCAGTGTTGCCGACGGTGAGACGGAGGCAGGGCTGGGGCGTAGCGCCACAACGCAACGAAGTGGCGGAGAAATTCAAGGGCTGGCTGCGGGAGTTTATCCCCTAACCTGCCGAAAGCGAGCGGACAATGGACAGCTTTAAACTCGGCGGCGATGCCGCAAGGAGGCGACAAATGGCTAACCCCATCAACGGGCCAGTGATGGGCAATCCGCAGAGCATCAGCAGCAGGATGCAGCGAATGCCAGACATGGAGAACTTCGCTCAAATCAAGGTTATCGGCGTGGGCGGGGGCGGCAGCAATGCCATCAATCGGATGATCGACGCGGGCGTGCAGGGGGTTGACTTCATCACGGTCAACACTGACGCGCAGGCGCTGATCTACAGCAAGGCGGGCAGCAGGCTACGCATCGGCGACAAGCTGACCAAGGGGCTAGGCGCGGGCGGCAACCCGGTGGTGGGCGCAAAAGCGGCGGAGGAGAGCAGTGAAGAACTGTTCGACGTGCTGAAGGGCGCAGACATGGTGTTCATCACCGCTGGTATGGGCGGTGGCACCGGCACCGGCGCATCGCCGGTTATCGCCCAGATTGCCAAAGAGGTTGGCGCACTCACCGTCGGGGTAGTGACCAAGCCATTCACCTTCGAAGGGGCGCGGCGGCGTAACAGTGCCGAGGAAGGCATTGCCGAGTTCCGCCAGCACGTGGACACGCTGATCACCATCCCCAACGACCGCCTGCTACAGGTGGCCGACAAGAAGACCTCGATGGTCGAAGCCTTCCGCATCGCCGACGACGTGCTGCGCCAGGGCATCCAGGGCATCTCCGACCTGATCACCATCCACGGCATGATCAACCTCGACTTCGCCGACGTGAAGAGCATCATGTCAGACGCGGGCAGCGCACTAATGGCAATCGGCCACGGCAGCGGCGACGACCGCTGCGTGATGGCCGCCCGCGCCGCCATCGAAAGCCCATTGCTGGAGATTAGCATCGAGGGCGCAAAGGGCGTGCTGTTCAACATCACGGGTGGCGAGGACCTCGGCATCCTGGAGGTTTACGAAGCAGCGGAGATCATCCAGCAGGCCGCCGACCCGGAGGCCAACATCATCTTCGGTGCAGTCATCAACCCAGAGATGGGCAAGGATGTGAAGATCACCCTGATTGCCACCGGCTTCGACAACGTGCGCCGCCCGCTTGCTTTGCCCGCCCGCACCGCACAGAACCTCGGCCTCGGCAATTACGGCCAGCAGCGCTACGATCAGCAGTCGTTCAACCAACCCCAGCCGCAGCAGCAAGCGCAACCGCAACCTGCCGCCGCGCCGCTGCCAGTGCGCCCCTACCAGCAGCCCGCCCAGCAGGGTGTGGGCCAGCCTCAGCCAGCCGTGCAGCCAAACTACCAGCAGCCCAACTACCAGCCGCAACCGCAGCCTGCTCCGCAGGCACAACCCCAGCAGCCCAGCGGCGGCAACGCGGCTAACGACGACCTCGACATCCCGCCCTTCC
>JANXYP010000138.1 GCA_025355955.1 Chloroflexota bacterium | reverse complement strand
GCATCTAAGTGGGAAGCCAGTCCCAAGATGAGCCTTCTCACTCTTCGGAGGTAAGGCCGGTAGCAGATAACTACCTTGATAGACGGCAGGTGCAAACCGGGCAACCGGCTAGCTTAGCCGCACTAATGGCCGAGGCCTTTTTATCTAACTTGCTAGTGGGTTCTTGCGTTAAGGACTCTGCTGACAACATTGCAGTCTTCTATTTAGGCGTATATTATACGCCCCTGCATCTTGATGGTATTTGCTCGAAGTGCTTTAACAACATAGGCAGTAATGCAAAAGAATCTTTTCGTGGCAATAGCGAGGTTGTCCCACCCGGTCCCATCCCGAACCCGGCAGTGAAACGCCTCAGCCCCTGATGTACTGCCCTTCTAAGGGTGGGAGATATGGACGCTGCGAGAAGATTCCTTTTTTATTTTTTGCCGCACATCATTACCTACCCCCCTCGAAACGTGGAAATATATGTAATGCCAGTCAAATCCTCGATCGCTAATTTTAATATTGAGGCCGATATCGTTCCTGGCCTCGAACCGTTTGCCCGCGAGGAGATTAGCTCCCGCCTGGGCAAGTTTGTGCAGCGGCTGGTGGTCGTCAGCGAAGGCACGCTCACCTTTGAGTATAGCGGCGATTTGCGTGATTTGCTCAAGCTGCGTAGTGTGCTCGCCATTTACCTGGTCAACAGTTACACAATCCCGCGCCCCAAAGCCTTGCTCGGCCATCAATATTTTGAAGCCATCGTTGCCTCGATCGAGACGGTAACGCGACTTCACCCCGTTGGCACATTCGCTACCTTGCGCCTGAGCGCGGCGGGTGAGGAGTCCGCGGTGATGAACCGACTACGTGGCGAACTGGCCGCCCACCTCGACCTCCAATCTGCCACCGATGAGGGCGACTTGCTGCTGCGCTTGCGTCCGATCCCAAAGGGCGAACAACGCTTCGCCCCTACCGAATCCCGCTTCGATCCTATAAACTCAAAACTCAAAACTCAAAACTCAAAACTCCAAGACTGTTGGCAGGTGCTGACTCGTATCTCGCCGCGCCCATTGGTGACGCGGGCGTGGCGGGTGAGCAATATGCCGGGGGCGCTAAATGCAACAGTCGCTTACGCGATGGTGAAGCTGACCAAACCGGGGCCGGACGATGTGTTTCTCAATCTAGCCTGCGGCTCCGGCAGCCTGTTGATCGAGCGGCTGGCGACGGTGCGGGCGCGGCTGGCTATCGGCTGCGATATTGACCGTGCTGCACTAAACCATGCCGCCAGCAACCTGGCCGCCTTCAGCTACGGTGATAACGCGATACTGGGCGAGTGGGATGCCATCACCTTGCCGCTGAGGGCGCGCTCGGTCAACGTGTTGGTCGCCGACCTACCGTTCGGCGCGTTGGTTGGCTCGCACGCCAACAATGAGCGGCTCTATCCCGCCGTGCTGCAGGAGGCGGCCCGCGTAGCACAACCGGGCGCTCACTTCGTTGTCCTCAGCCACGAAATCAAGCTGATGCAGCGGCTGCTGGAGGAACACAACAAGCATTGGCGGCTGGCGCAAATGACAAGGGTGCGCTTCGGCGGTCTTACCCCGGCGATTTATGTGCTGCGCCGCCAGTAAAGCGGCCTATGCGACACCCACTAGTGGTTGTACAAGGTTGACGGGATCAGCAGCTTTGCTTATAATAACTGGTCTGCAACAGAGTCGTTACATATATGCAACCTGCGCTAAAAATCAGCTGCTATGGAGGTGGGGTTAAATTGCGGAAGTTCCGTCCACTGGCATCAACGCTAATCGTATTCATCCTTTGTCTCAGCCTCAACGGCATAACTTCAGCTCACACTCTGCACATGGCGCAAGCCAGCAATGCAGCGGATCTATTGCGCTGGAGCAGCGCCCCCGATCTGCCCGACCCAAACCTGCAGGCTTTGCTGCAGCAGAACGTGGCCGGGTTGCCGGGTGATTGGGCGGTGGCGGTCAAGAAGCTGGACACGGGGCAGATGGCGATGGTGCGCGGCGATGACAAGTTTGTTGCCGCCAGCCTGTACAAGCTCGATGTGCTGCTGACCGTCGCCAGCCTGCACGATCAGGGCAAGCTGCAATATAGCGACACCATCACCGCTACCCTGGCCGACGACACCGAGGATTACGCGAATAACGATCCTGGCATTGACCCCGGCACTGAGATGAGCATCCAGCACGCTGCCGAGTTGATGATTGACCAGAGCAACAACACCGCCGCCGCAATGCTGATTCGCATCGTGGGCGGCCAGGATGTAATCAACAGCACGCTGCAGGATTATGGGCTAGGCAGAACCCTATTCGATCCGAACAACGATAATCTCACCAGCGCAGGGGATATGATGCGTTACTTCGAGATGCTCTACTCCGCCCGCCTGGTCAACGCTGATGAAAGTGATTGGATGCTCGACATCCTGCTGCGTCAGGAGCTAAACTTCCTCATCCCCGCCAACCTACCCAGCAATGTGCCGGTTGCACATAAAACCGGCAATCTGCTCGACCTTTTTCACGATGCCGGTATCGTATATGCCCCAGGTGGACCTTTCGCTATCGTGGTATTGGCCCAGAATCTTGATAGTGAAGACACTGCACGGGCGCAGATTCCGGTAATTGCCCAGGCTGTCTACAATTACTTCAACAAGGACAGTTATCAACCGCAGCGCACCTTCCCTGAGACGGGCCACACCGTCACTGGCCCTTTCCTTAAGTTCTGGAATACCTGGGGTGGGTTGCGCCAGTTTGGCTATCCGCTAACCGAAGCGCTCAACGAGGGTGGTATGCAGGTGCAGTATTTTGAGCGGGCCAAGTTCGAGTGGCATCCCGACGAGGCTGATAACCCCATCCAGCTATCCAGACTGGGCAACGAGGTGGCCGCTGCTCGCCACTACCCCACCGCTGCCGCACCGCCAAGTAATGTAGATGACACGCAGTTCTTCGACGCAACCGGCCACAATGTGAGCAAGAGCTTCCTATCATATTGGCGCAACCATGGTGGGCTGATGGTCTTCGGCTACCCCATCACTGAGCGATTCCAGGAAGTTAGCGCGACGAACGGCAAGCAGTACACAGTGCAATACTTCGAGCGGTCGAGGCTCGAGTTGCACGACGAGGGCGGCCAGGACTCCTATGTGATGCTCGGCCCGATTGGCAGTGAGGATATGCAGTTGCACCACCAGGCCCAGCAGCAGGACACGATGGACAGTCTGTTCGAGCAAGTGACGCAGATCGGTTCGATCTAGGGGGGATTTTATATCAACCCCACGCAGCTTGGAGCAAGGAGATTAGCATGGCGGAGCAGCAGAGTACGTTTCGCATCGCGGCGGTGCAGGCCACGCCCGTGTTTATGGACCGTCAGGCGACGGTGGAGAAGGCTTGCGCCCTGATTGCCGAGGCGGGGCGATCAGGGGCGCGGTTGGTCGCTTTCCCCGAAGCGTTCATCCCCGCCTACCCGGACTGGGTGTGGGCGGTACCTGCTGGCGAGGCGGGCCTGCTGAGCGAACTCTACGCCGCCTATCTCGCCAACGCCATCACCATCCCCAGCGACGCAACTGAGCGGCTATGTCGGGCGGCCCGTGAGGCTGGCACATACGTGGTGATGGGGGTGAGTGAGCGCAACGCTGAGGCCAGTGGCGGCAGTATGTACAACACCCTGCTCTACATCAGCGACAGCGGCGAGATTATGGGCAAACACCGCAAGCTGGTGCCGACCGGCGGTGAGCGGCTGGTCTGGGCGCAGGGCGATGGCAGCACCCTGTCCGCCTACGATACCGCGCTGGGCAAGCTAGGCGGCCTGATTTGTTGGGAGAACTATATGCCGCTCGCCCGCTACGCGATGTACGCCTGGGGTACGCAAATCTATATCGCCGCCACCTGGGATCAGGGCGAACCTTGGCTCTCCACCCTGCGTCACATCGCCAAAGAGGGGCGCGTCTATGTGCTCGGCAGTTGCACCCTACTACGACGCTCCGACATTCCCGACCGCTTCGCGTTCAAGCGCTACTACACTGGCGATGACGATTGGATTAACCATGGCGACAGCGTGATCGTCGACCCCAGCGGCGCGGTTATCGCCGGGCCGGTGCGCGACAAGGAAGAGATCCTCTATGCCGAGATTGACCCGCTGCTGATGAGCGGCCCGCGCTGGATGCTCGATGTCGCCGGCCACTATGGGCGGCCCGACGTGTTCGACTTGCGGGTGAACACCAGCAAGCATCCCATGATAACCAGCCAGGCAGAAACCGATAGGAACATCTAATGAACGCAGCAGACATCCTGAAGTACGGCCACCTTACCCTGATGGGCAGCATCGAGGGTATCACAGACTGGGATACCCCCGGCGCGGTTGGCACCTGGACGGCCAAGGATCTAATGTCCCACTTGGCCTGCTACGAACACATCATCGCCGAGGTGTTCCAGGGCTTCGTCGGTGGTGGTGATACACCATACATGAAGATGATGAGCGCGGCGTATGCTGAGTTCAACGAAAAGGTGGTGGCCGCCAGCCAGGGCAAGGCACTGGCAGAGGTGATGGGAGATTACAACACTGCTCACGAGCAGATGAAGCGGTTGTTCGTCCAGATACCAGCAGAAACGTTCGCCCAGGTTGGCACGTTGCCCTGGTACGGCGCGGAATACTCGCTTGACGATTACATTGTCTACACCCAGTACGGCCACAAATGCGAACACGCCGCCCAATTCGCCGCCTTCCGCGATCGGATGAAGGGGAAGTAAGCCCGCACCTCGCCAAACGTCCCACCCACCGCCGCCGAATGTACCAGCGGCAAACTCCTTGTCATCCTGCAACTATACCGTTATACTTATAGTAGTCAGTTGCAGGAGCAAGATGATGGGCAAACCCGGCGGCGAAGTTAATACCTTCCTGTTCACCGACATCGAGGGCAGCACCAGGATGTGGGAGCAGCATCCCACGGCGATGAAGTGGGCGCAGGGCCGCCTCGATGCGCTGCTGCGCTATGCGATTGAGGATAACCACGGCTACGTTTTCCAAACCATCGGCGATGCCTTCTGCGCTGCATTCAGCTCGGCGGGTGATGCAGTAGCCGCTGCCGTGCGGGGGCAACGTGACCTGCAAGTGCAGGATTGGGGCGAAATTGGCTGCCTAAGGGTGCGTATGGCGTTGCACTCCGGGGTAGCTGAGATGCGCGACGGTGTATACGTTGGCCCGCCCACCTTCAACCGCCTCGCCCGCATCATGCGGGTAGCGCACGGTGGGCAGACGTTGCTATCGGCGACCGCCGCCCAACTGGTGGCCGACCATATACCCCCTGGAGTGGGCCTGCGCGATCTAGGCGAACGTCGTCTGCGCGACCTGATCCGCGCCGAACATATCTATCAGCTAACCACCCCCGATCTGCCCACCGATTTTCCGCCGCTGAAAACGTTGGATAGTCGTCCCAACAATCTGACTGTCCAGCCCGCTGCGCTGATTGGCCGCGAATACGAGGAACTAGCGGCGCGGACGCTGCTGCAGCGTCCCGATGTGCGGCTACTAACCTTTACTGGGCCGGGTGGGGCGGGCAAGACCCGCCTTGCCTTGCAGGTGGCCGCCGATCTACTCGACAATTTCGCCGAAGGGGTGTTCTTCGTCGCCCTCGATACAACCAACACCGCCAATCAGGCGCTGGCTGTGATTGCCCAAACCCTCGGTGTGGCGGATGACAATCCCCTACCCACCTTGGAGCGGCTAAAGGATTACCTGCGCGGCAAGCAAATGCTGTTGGTGCTGGATAACTTCGAGCAGGTAATAGTCGCAGCCGCGCTGGTCGCGGAGTTGCTCAAGGCCGCGCCGCAAGTCAAGGCGCTAATTACCAGCCGAGTGGTGCTGCATATCTATGGCGAACACGAGTACCCCGTGCCACCCCTGACCCTGCCCGACCTCACTTATCTGCCCCCACCCGGCGCATTGGCGCAGTATGCTGCGGTTTCCCTGTTCGTGCAGCGGGCGCAAGCAGTACGGCCCGACTTCGCGATCACGACCGCCAATGCTGCGACGCTGGCCGCGCTCTGCACCAGGCTCGACGGCTTGCCGCTAGCGATCGAACTGGCCGCTGCGCGGGTGGCAACCCTCGATGTGGCGGAGATGCTAACCGCGCTGCAGCGAACTGGTGACATTCCCCAGCAACTGACTGAGGGGGGAACTGCCAGCATCCCCGCCCGACAGCAGACATTGCGCGGCGCAATTGACTGGAGCTACAATCTGCTTGATGATGACGAACAGCGCTTGTTCGCTGCCCTCGCCATATTCGTGCGTGGCTGCACTCTGGAGGCGGCGGAAGCGGTCTGCGCCGATTTTGGATTGCCAATTTTGGATTTTGAATCGAGCGAAAGCGCCGGTGGGCAAGCAACTACCCAACCCTCCAAACCGAAAATCCAAAATCCAAAATTGGACATTCTAGATGGTCTTGCCAACCTATGCGACAAGAGCTTGCTGCGCTCTAATTCTCCCTCCAACGTATCCGGGGAGGGAGGGGATGAGGGTGAAAGCGACGAAACGCGCTTCATCATGCTCGAAACCCTACGCCGATATGCCGCAGAAAAGCTGGGGGCAAGCAGCGGGGGCAAAGAACTGCGCCAGCGGCACGCGGCGTATTACCTAAAGCTAGCCGAGCAGGCCGCGCCGGAGCTACGCGGCGCAAAGCAGGCAATCTGGCTGAACCGCCTGGAACGCGAACACGACAACCTGCGGGCCGCGCTCACCTGGCTGCTAGCCAACGATAGCGGAACCGCGATCCAGCTTGCGGTGGCCCTGTGGCGCTTCTGGTATGCTCATGCCTATCTTACTGAGGGACGACTCTGGCTGGCCGCCACGCTGGCGCGCTGCCCTGGTGATACGCTGGTGCAAGCGTCTGCTCTCTATGGCGCAGCCGTGATGGCGGCCAAACAGGGCGACAACGATGCCGCCATTGCTGGTTACGAACAAAGCCTGGCTATCCGCCGCTGCAACGGCGATCAGGAGGGGGTGGCGATGGCACTCAGTGGCCTGGGTATGATCGCCCACGACCGCACCGATTACGCCCGCGCGGGCGAGATGTTCGCGGAGAGCCTTGCCATTCGCCGCACCCTGAACGATGAGTGGGGGATGGCCGTGATCCTCAACAACCTGGGTCTCAACGCACTTTACCAGGGCGATTATGCTGCTGCCATGCAACTGCACGAGCAGGGACTGGCGCATTTTCGCACGCTGGGCGATCAGCGCAGTATCGCAGTGATGTTGAGTAACCTGGGCCTGGCGGCAATTTACCAGGGCGATTACCAGCGGGCGGCGCAACTCTACGCCGAATGTCAGCCCCACTTCGAGCAACTAGGCGATCGCGGCAACTTGAGCATTACGTTGGTAAACCGTGGGTTGCTCGCCCAATTGCAAGGTGATAGCGCTGCCGCCGAGGATCTCTATCGTCAGGTCATCATAATGCGCCATGATCTGGGCGACCAGGGGGGTATGGCCGAGGCATTCGAGGGGCTGGCTGAGGCGCTGACCAAAAGGCAGCCGCAGCGCGCGGCAATGCTTGATGGCGCAGCGGCGGCGCTACGCGAGATTTTTAACCTGCCCATCCCGCCACTCGACCAGCCCCGCTACGAGCAACAGGTTGCCGCTACGCGCACGCTGATGGGCGAGTCCGCCTTTGCCGCAGCGTGGGGGGAAGGTCACGCCATGCCGCTGGCACAGGCGATCGATTACGCACTAGGAGACGAGTGTTTATGCCCAGGCCAGAGGGAACCGTCACTTTCATCTTTACTGACATCGAGGGCAGCACCAAACGCTGGGAGCAGCACCCCGCTGCGATGCGTATCGCCCTGGCGCAACACGACGCGATCCTGCGCCAGGCCATCGAGGAGCGCGGCGGTTACATCTTCCAGACCATCGGCGATGCCTTCTGCGCCGCGTTTGCCACCGCGCCAGCCGCTCTCGAAGCCGCTCTGGCGGCGCAGCGGGCGCTCTATATCGCCGACTGGGGTGAGGTTGGCGGCCTGAAGGTGCGTATCGCGCTGCATTCCGGCCTGGCGGAAACTAGCGGCACGGAGTATTTCGCGCCACACACCCTCAACCGCCTATCGCGCATCATGGCCGTGGCGCACGGTGGGCAAACCCTGCTCTCCGCCACCACCTACGAGCTAGTCGCCGACCACCTGCCCGCTGCTGTCACCCTGCGCGACCTGGGCGAACGCCGCCTGCGCGACTTGCTCCGCCCTGAACGGCTCTACCAGCTCGACGCGCCGGACCTGCCCACCGACTTCCCACCGCTACACACGCCAGACCGCCATGCCAACCTGCCAGCCCTGCTGACCGCTACGGTGGGGCGCGAACGCGAGGTGGCGGCGATTGCCGCCTTGCTGCGCCGCGCTGATGTCCGCCTCCTGACCCTGACTGGGCCGGGCGGCACCGGCAAGACCCGCCTGGGCCTCCAAGTCGCTGCCAACCTGCTCGATTATTTCGCCAGCGTCTACTTCATCCCCCTCGCCACGATCAGCGACCACCACCTGGTCGCATCCACAATTGCTACCGCGCTGGAGGTAAAGGAGGATGCGGACACCTCGCTGCTGGAGTCGATCAAGCAGCACCTGCACGATCAGCACACCTTGCTGGTGCTGGATAACTTCGAGCAGGTGCTGGATGCCGCACCCCTAGTCGCCGAACTGCTGGCCGCCGCGCCGCAGGTCAAGGCGCTAATCACCAGCCGCGAGGAGCTACACCTCTATGGCGAGTACGAGTTTCCCGTCCCGCCCCTGGCGTTGCCCGACCTGAAGCGGCTGCCGCCCGCCGCGCAGTTGTCGCAATATGCGGCGGTTGCCCTGTTCATCCAGCGGGCGCAACTGGTCAAGCCCGATTTCGCGGTGACCAATGCCAACGCCGCTGCCGTAGCCGAGATCTGCGCCAGGCTGGACGGCCTGCCGCTGGCGATTGAACTGGCCGCCGCCCGCATCAAGCTGCTCCCTCCGCAAGCAATGCTAGCGAAACTGGGTCGCCGCCTCAGTCTGCTCACCGGCGGCGCACGTGACCAACCTCAGCGTCAGCAGACTCTGCGCGGCGCAATTGACTGGAGCTACAACCTGCTCACCGAGGACGAACGCCGCCTGTTTAGCCGCCTGTCCGTGTTCGTTGGCGGCTGCACCATCGAGGCGGCTGAAGCGGTGGGTGGAGAAGTTGGATTGCCGATTTTGGATTTTGGATCGAGCGAACGCAATGGCGGGCAAGTGATAACCCAACCTCCAAAATCGGCAATCCAAAATCTAAAATTGAACATCCTGGATCAGCTGACCCAACTCTGTGACAAGAGCCTAATGCGGCAAGAGGAGTTCGATGGCGAACCACGGTTCATGATGCTCGAAACCATCCGTGAATATGCGCTGGACAAATTGGCGGAGCGCGGCGAAGCCGAGGCTACCTGCCAGCGGCAGGCTGAATACTACCTGCAGCTGGCCGATCAGGCTAGCGCCAAAATGAGCGGCGCAGAGCAAGCGAGTTGGCTACTTCGGCTGGAACGTGAGCTTGATAATGTGCGGGCTGTGTTGGGATGGGCGCTTGAAGGTAGCGATGCCGAGACTGCACTACGCCTGTGCGGCACATTGTGGCAGTTCTGGTTGATCCGCGGCTATCTTACCGAAGGGCGGAGTTGGATTATGCAGGCATTGGGCAAAGCCGCAGTGATTAGCCCAAAATGGCGGTCCAGCGCACTCAATACTGCTGGCATCCTCGCTGCTCATCAGGGCGATCGGATGCAAGCACGATCACTGTTTGAGCAGTGCCTCATGCTTCGCCGCGATCTGGAGGATTCACTAGGTATCGCTAATACCATCAATAGTCTGGGTGCGCTCGCCTACTTTGACAAAGACTATGCTGCCGCCTTGCCGCTATATAGCGAAAGTCTTGCAATAATGCGTGAGCTAAACGACAAAGCTGGCACTTCGCGGGTACTCAACAATCTTGGCCTGCTGCACGAAAATCAGGGAGACTATCAAGCCGCCCGCGCCCTGCTCAATGAGGCATTGGATATTGATCGGGAACTGGGTGACGAGGAGGGTATAGCAACCGAGTTGCAGAACCTGGGTAATATCAGCTACAACGAGGGTAACTATGTCGCAGCGGAAAAGGACTATCGCCAAAGCCTGCAGTTCTACGCCTCACTGGGCGACAAACAATCATGCTCCAACTTGCTGGATAAGTACGCTGCGCTGAAACTTTGGCAGGAGCAGCCCGAGGATGCAGTCAGACTGCTCAGTGTCGCCGAGGCGATCCGCCAGGCTATTCATATTACTATCACAGCTGAAGAACAAGACGAACATGAGAAGGCGGTGGCTGAGGCTCACGCCAAACTGAATAGCGCCGCCTTCGATGCCGGCTGGGCCGAAGGCCAGGCGATGTCGCTGGGGCAGGCAGTGGCGTATACGCTTGAGCGGCCATGATACGATAGTGGATAAAGCGGGGAAGCAGAACTGATGCAACTTCAAAGCCGGGCAGCGCCAGAGTTAAGAGCGAAGTTGGGTGCTTACGGACTGCAGCAACGCTGGCGCGCCCGAAAAAAGATGGGTCTTCCTACCTCTAGCTGCTGTGCGATGCCTCGTGAGCGCGGGTGCTATGTTCGTGGGCCTGGGTGCTGTGCTCGTGGGCTTTCTTAGCGTGTTCCTTGGCTTCCTCGTGTTCGCCAGCCTCGTGGTGGACCGCAGCGAGGTGGTGGTGCTTGGCTGCTTCGCCGTGATGCTCGGCGGCGGTCAGATGATGCTCGGTCGCCTTGTGCTTGCCTCTTGCCATGGTAGTCAGTCTCCTTTTTGTTCTTAAGGTTAGTCACAACCTACCAACGCTGGTAGGCCAGTGACCTCAGATTGAGGCCTGATTATTTGCACCCGCCCTAATTATAGCGTCTTATAGCGTCTATGTCAAATCCACCAAACTCAGATCGGTCAACCGCAAGGTTAGGATTGGTTGAGCTATTATTAACAGGGGGTTCGGTACGATGAAGATGTATAGATTCAGTCAACAAGTAGGTAGACAGATTACCGCGTTTGGCAGCATCGGCGTATTCATCTCCCGCATCGTCAAGCCAGGTGATGATTTGCATATCGCCGCGATGAATGTCGCGGCAGGCGGGGTGGTTGGCTACCACCAGGCCACTAGCCGCCAACTGTTCGTCGTGGTGCAGGGTGAAGGTTGGGTGCGCGGAGCCGAGGCGGCGCATACGCCGATCGGCGTGGGCCATGCCGCTTACTGGGTGGCGGGCGAGTGGCACGAGGCGGGCAGTGAGGGCGGCATGGTTGCCCTCGTCATCGAAGGCGACACGATTGAGCCGGGGATGTTCATGACCGAGGAGGAATGATGGGCAAGCCACAGGAGATCCGCAACATCGTCGCGGCAGTGCTGCGGCGCGGCGATGAGGTGCTGCTGGTCTGCCAGCAAGCGCCCGACGATGATGCTCCGGCCTGGGCCTTGCCAGGCGGGAGGGTGGAGGCAGGCGAACTGTTCGCCGAAGCGCTGGCCCGTGAAGTACGCGAGGAAAGCGGGCTGGAGGTGCTGAAGACTGGGCGATTGCTCTACGCCTGCCAGATGGACAACCCCACCGACGGCGCAGCCTGGACGCAAGGTGACACCCAGCCCGGCACTCAGTCGGTGGCCTTTATCTTCGCGGTGGACGAGTGGCAGGGCGAGATCGCTTGCGCCGACCCCGATGAGTTCGTCTCCGAGGCGCAGTTCGTGCCGCTGGTTGATGCAATGGAGCGGCTGGCGCAGTTGCCCACTGTAATGAGCGAACCCACGATCGCATACCTGCGCGGCGATGTTACAGAGGGCGCGGTTTGGTGTTATCGGCGGCAGAGCGATGGCGCTGACCAGCTAGTATCCCTACTCTGCCCATGATACCAGAGGCAGGACGGGCAATTATGCAAGCCTCGGCTGAATGTACTATGATTATGATATAGCGAAAGGGGATAAGCCCATGTCCACTGATGTGCAAGAGCCAGTCACCGTCGAGGCGGAAGTGCCGCAGCGAATATCGCCATCAAGTCAATAAAGCTGACCCACCTGCTATCGTTCGGGCGGGATACGGAGCCGCTGGAGCTTGGGCCGCTGGCTACAGAAGCTTGAGCAGGAACTAAAGCACAGAAACTACTGGCAAATTGTTTATAAATTGCCTGAAAGAAAGCTACGCCACCTATTGACATCAGAGGCAAAATCCCGTATAATATGTGAGTTGGTAGAACATTTGTGCGATGGTTAGTGAGCTGAACTGCACAACTGCAGCGCCCATCGTGCGACCCGTAAACCCCTTATTAAGAACATAGGAGGACGAGCAAGAACATGGCAGATCGTGAGAAGGCGATTGAGACCGCTATCGCCCAAATTGAGCGGCAATTCGGCAAGGGTAGCATCATGAAGATGAACGACCCCGCCAACCGGATGCTGGTCGAATCGATCCCCACCGGCAGTCTGGCCCTCGACCTGGCGCTGGGCATTGGTGGCGTGCCGCGTGGTCGCGTGATCGAGATTTATGGCCCCGAGTCTTCTGGTAAGACTACCCTTTGCCAGCACATTATCGCCGAGGCGCAGCGCATGGGCGGCGTGGCCGCATTTATTGACGCGGAACACGCGATGGACCCAGTTTACGCTGAGAAGTGCGGCGTGAACCTCGATACCCTGCTGATTAGCCAGCCAGACAACGGTGAGCAGGGGCTGGAGATTGCTGAAACCCTGGTACGCAGCGGCGCAGTGGATGTAGTGGTGGTAGACAGCGTAGCCGCCCTCACCCCACGGGCCGAGATCGAAGGGGAGATGGGTGATACCCACGTCGGCCTGCACGCCCGTCTGATGTCGCAGGCGCTACGCAAGCTGGCGGCAGCGGTGAGCAAGAGCAAGACGGTGCTGATCTTCACTAACCAGATCCGTATGAAGATCGGCGTAATGTTCGGCAACCCTGAGACAACCACCGGCGGCCAGGCGCTGAAGTTCTACGCCAGCGTACGCATGGAGATCCGTCGCGTCGAGAGCATCAAGTCGGGCCAGGATGTGACCGGCAACCACGTCAAGGTCAAGGTAGTCAAGAACAAGGTTGCTCCGCCATTCCGCGTCGCCGAGTTCGACTTGATGTTCAACGAGGGCATCAGTCGCGAGGGTGAGATTGTGGACATCGGCACCGATCTGGGTCTGATCCGCAAGAGCGGTGCGTTCTACTACTATGGCGATCAAAAAGTCGGCCAGGGCCGTGAGAACGCTAAGGAGTACCTGCGCCAGCACCTCGATATGGCCGACGATATTGAGCAGCGTATTCGCAGCAGCAGCGCCAACCTGCTCGAGGTGGGCAAGAGTGGCGCAACCCCGGCCAAGGGGGTAAAGGGTGCCGTCGCCGCTGACTTCGACGAGGATGAGGACGAGGGATAATCGCCTCTCTCTACCTCTCAAATGAGGGGCGGAGAGCAATGCCGATGGCGGCTGCTACTACAGACTTCTGCCCGCCGGGGCAAGCGCAGGCAAATGACAACCTCCTTTATGGGGTGAAACCGGAGTGGCTGTGACCGTAACTGGTGCGGCTGCTCCGGTTCGTTTATAAAGGCCTGCCAAAGGGTGAGGCTGGGCGGGGAACACAATACGCTTCAATAGATAGAAAGAACGAGTATGCCAACCATAGATCCAAAGAACATCCTCGCCAGCGTCGCGGTCGCCGAGCAGGAGGCGGAGAGCAACCGCATCACTGCAATACAGCCCAGTAAGCGTAGCCGCGATCGGCTACACATCTACGTTGACGATCGCTATGCGCTGACCTTGAGCATCGAGGTTATCGCCGAGGCGCGCCTGAAGGTGGGCATGGCGATGCCCAACCACAAGGTGCAGGAACTGGTGGATCAGGAGCGCCTGCAGCGGCTTTATGACCGCGCCCTCAATTACCTGGCGGGGCGACCGATGAGCGAGTATGAGGTGAGCAGCAAACTGCGTGAGGTGCAGCGCAAGGCCGCCCACCCCAAGCCGGTGAAGAAGAGCAGCTTCAGGAAAACGAGTGGCTTTGCCAGCAAGCGCAAGCCGATGCTAAAGCGCGATGAGGATGAGGATGAGGTCATTGATCCGCCCGTCGAGGAGGAAGACGAGCCGGAGGAGAGTGAAGCGCCCGATCCTGAACTGATTGTGCGGGTGATTGACAAATTGCGCGAACGCAGCTACGTCGATGACCTTGCTTTCGCCCGCTTCTGGATCGGTAACCGCGAACAGTTCAAGCCGATGGGCGAACGGATGCTTCGCAGCGAGCTGCGGGGCAAGCGGGTGGCCGACAACATCATCCAGCAGGCGCTGGACGAGCAGGAGGCCGCTGCCGAGCAGGAGCGTATTGACCTACGCGAACTGGCGGCTGCTGCCGCGCCGCTCACCCGCCGCCCGGTCCGTAGCAACGAAGATCTATCGTTGTTTGACAGCGTACCCGACGAGCAGGAGGCGATTGCTGAGGACGATGAGGGCTATGCCGAAGACTTCGGGAGGGGCGAAGGTGGCAGCGACCGCAGCAAGGCGCTGGAAGTGGGCCGCAAGAAGCTCCGCAACTACCAGAATCTCGACAAGGCAGCGTTCAAGCGACGGCTGGGTGGCCTCCTACAGCGGCGCGGCTTCAGCTACGGTGCAGTCAGCTACGTCACCAATCGGCTGTGGGCAGAGGTTAATGGCGAAGCTAGCGAGGATGATGAGGTCGAGGAATGATCATCGGTCTCGACCATGTGCAGATCAGCATCCCCAAAGGGGCGGAAGATGAGGGGCGACGCTTCTACTGTGGGCTGCTGGGGCTGACAGAAATAGAGAAGCCCGCCGCATTGAAGGGGCGGGGCGGATTCTGGCTACAAGTGGACGACCGCCAGGTACACGTTGGCACTGAGGATGGAGTAGACCGCTATACGACCAAAGCCCATGTCGCCTATGAAGTTGACGATCTCGAAGCGTTGCGGACGCGGTTGGAAGGAGCGGGTTACGCTGTAAACGAGGCGGTTGCCGTGCCTGAGCGTGATCGTTTCGAGATCCGCGACCCATTCGGCAATCGCGTGGAGTTTACGCAACAGTGGGTGCCGCTCACCCAACCACGATCAAAAGAGTAATCGAGCGCTCTCTCCTAACCTCTCCCAATCGGAGAGGGGTACTAGTCCTTGTCCAAAGCCCCCATCCGACTGCGACGCGGTTCGCCCGGCTTGCGCGGCTCCTGGGGAGTGCGGATGCGGCTGCCGCGTTCACCCTTGACCACCAGCACGCAGGTGCCTTCCACGAAATCAGCGGTGGGCCAGAACTCACCCTCGATATAAGGGCGCAGATAACGAATAGCAAATTGGTGGGCGGCAAAATAGGCGCGGTCGTGCTTCAACGCCAGTTCCTTCCCTTCGACTGGTTCCATGAACTTGCTCCTGTCTAATGTGCTGCCTGTTCGCCTATTGATGAGTCGCTTCCCATCCAATGGAAGCAGCAAGACTATTATACCACACCCGTCAAATCGGCGGGGCCGCTAATTGTGGATAAGTTACTTGCCCGCCGCCCCCAATTTTGGTAAAATAGCGGAGATAACTTCCAGCCAGCCCCCACAAAACACGCATAAACCTTGCGCTAAACAGACTGGGTTGGCTTACGCATGGTAAGGAGAACAACCATGGCAGAGATTACGTGGCTGGGCCACCAGTGTTTTCGCATCAAGGGCAAGGATGTGATCATCCTGACCGACCCCTTCGACAAGTCGCTCGGTTACGAGCTGCCTCGCATCATGAAGGTCGACGCGATCACAGTCAGCAACAACACCGATCCCCACTTGAACAACGCTGCAGCGGTGAAAGTCGAGCCTGCCCCCTATATCATGGAGCGGCCCGGCGAGTACGAGGTCAAGGGCGCGTTCTTTGTGGCAATCAGCAGCTACCGCGACAAGGAGCAGGGCAAGAAGCGCGGCAAGAACAACATCTACGTCATGACCGTAGACGACCTGACCATCTGTCACCTCGGCGACCTCGGCCACGAATTGAACGAGGCGCAGAACGAGGCGATTGGCGATGTGGACATTCTGCTGATACCAATCGGTGGCAATGGGGGGCTAGATGCCACCGCCGCGACCACCATCATCAGCCAGATTGAGCCGCGCATCGTCATCCCGATGCGTTACAGCACTGACAATAGCCATCCCAACCCTGAAGAACTGAAGCTAGACGACATTGAACGCTTCAGCAAGGAGATGGGCCTGAAAGACCCACCCGCCCTTGAAAAACTGAATATCAAGAAGGCCGACCTTCCAGAGAATACCCAGGTGGTGGTGCTGGAAGCCAAGTAGCAAGACGAGCGGGTAGCAGCCGAGGGGCAGCTACCCGCTCCGACGATTAACGGGATTGCAGATTTACGATTTAAGATTGCAGATTTAGGTGCTACTAACCACAATCTGCAATCTGCGATCTGCAATCTATAATCAAAACAAGGAGGATGGCAATGACCAAATACATATTCGTAACTGGCGGCGTGGTATCGTCGGTAGGCAAGGGAATCACGGTGGCGAGCATCGGGCGGCTGCTCAAGGCGCGGGGGCTGGCGGTGCGTATCATCAAGCTCGACCCTTACATCAACGTCGACCCCGGCACAATGTCGCCATATCAGCATGGTGAGGTGTTCGTCACCGACGACGGCGCGGAGACCGACCTCGACCTCGGCCACTATGAGCGCTTTATTGACGAGAACCTCAGCCGCTCCAGCAACGTGACCACCGGCCAGATCTACTCGTCGGTAATTGCCCGCGAACGGCGGGGAGACTTCCTGGGTGGCACCATCCAGGTTATCCCCCACATTACCAACGAGATCAAGAGCCGCATTGCCCAGGTCAGCCGCCAGAGCAGCCCCGACGTGGTAATCGTCGAGGTGGGCGGCACGGTGGGCGACATTGAGAGCCTGCCCTTCCTGGAAGCGATTCGCCAATTGCGCCACGATGCGGGGCGCGACAATGTCCTCTACATCCATGTGACCCTGCTGCCGCAGATCAATAATGGCGAGTTGAAGACCAAGCCGACCCAGCACAGTGTCAAGGAGCTACGCTCGATCGGGATCCAGCCGGATGTGATCGTCTTGCGCTCGGAGAGCCCGATCCCTCAGGATGTTAAGGACAAGGTCGCGCTCTTCTGCGATGTCGAACCCAACGCGGTCATCCCGTTGCCGACATCGGAGACGATCTACGAGGTGCCGCTGGTCTTGGAGCAAGCGGGGCTGGGGGAGCTGGTGATCGAGCGGCTGCGCCTGCCGCACCACGAGCCCGATCTGCGCGATTGGCGCGCGCTGG
>JANXYP010000405.1 GCA_025355955.1 Chloroflexota bacterium | reverse complement strand
ACGCAAAGGTGATGAATGGGACTAGCAACCAGCCAGCGCATAGACGATTCGGTAGTGAGGTCTCGAAACCGCACTGATGGGCTAGCTATCGCTGCCTTTGCGATTAGCCTCATCTGGCTACTGGCGGTGGCATACCTCTATCGGCTGCAGCTTACCGATGTGTACGATGATGCGTACATCAGCTTTCGCTACGCCGCCAACCTGGTGCATGGGCAGGGGCTGGTGTTCAATCCTGGCGAATACGTGGAGGGCTACACCAACTTTCTGTGGACCATGACCGCATCACTGATAATCTGGCTCGGCCTCGACCCGGTGTGGGTCACAACGGCACTAAATGTGTTGTTTGGTATCGGCTTGTTGGCGCTAGTCGGTTGGTTCGGCGGGCGGATGGTCGTCTGGGGGCGGCTGGCACCGGGCTGGCAGTACCTCGCGGTGTTCATCCTGGCCGCATCCAGCCCCCTTGCCTTCGCGCTAATCAATGGGCTGGAGAGTACGCTGTTTACCCTGCTAATAACTGGGGCTGCCTTCAGCTTTGTGCTGGAACAGCGGGGGGAGGCGCGGTGGCCGCTCAGTGGGCTGCTGTTCGCGCTGGCGGCGCTCACCCGCCCCGAAGGAGTAATGTTCTGGGCATTGACCGTACTTTACCAACTTATATCTATGCGAATAACTCCCGCCCCTATATCAAGAGTGGGCCAGAGAGAGGATATATCTCCCTCCCCCAAAATAGAGGGTGGTAGGGAACAGGGTGTGACCCTGCGCTGGCTGATCGGCAGCTTCCTACTCATCTGGCTACCATATATGGCTTGGAAGGTGTTCTACTACGGCAGCATCTTCCCCAACACCTTCTACGACAAAGCGACCGATAACCGCCTGCAACTAGTATCAGGGGTGCAGTACGTCCTGGGGGCATGGCCCTACCTGTTTGGACCACTGGCACTTGCACTGGCGCTGGCCTTGCTGCTCTGGCGTAGGCGAATCTCGCGCACCGAGGCGTATTTCACCCTGCCAATCGGCGTGAACCTCGCCTATGTCGTCTATGTTGGTGGGGACTATATGGTAGCCTATCGCTTCCTGCTGCCAACCTTCCCACTGCTTGCCCTGCTAGTGGCTGCAGCAAGCAGCGAACTAGGCTCCACCGTATCCGGCAGAGTGCGACTGAATCTATCAGCCGCTCTACTCGCTGCTGTATTTGTAGCAGTAAGCGTGTTGAGCGCTTTGGACCCAGACCTTGTCGCACAGCTACATACCGATGGTGTCTATAGCCAGAGGAGCGCCGCTGTGATTGGCTGGTTGCAAAAAAACAGCCAACCAGGCGACACCATTGCGATGGAGACAATCGGCAAGATTCCTTACTATAGCGGCCTGTTCACCATTGATATGCTTGGTTTGACCGATAGTCATATCGCGCACAGCCCCGGGCGCACGGATTATTTCACCCCGGGCCACAATAAAACCGACACCGCCTATGTGTTGGGCCGCAAGCCAACCTATGTGATGGTTTACCGCATTCCAATACCAGGGGGCTATGCCTATAATCTGACTCACCTGCTCGGATCGGCGGGGATGATAAATAGCAAAGAGTTTGCTGCTGACTACACTAAGGCTGCTATCTTTCCTGTATGGGAAGGCTTGGAGGGCTGGTTGTACAAACGTAATCGGTTATAAACCAATATTCTGAAAGGAAGGTACAATGGCATTGCAACACGACGGGCAGTACATCAAGGTCGCGCTCGAGGAGCAGGGCAAACTGGCGATCATCACGATTGATAACCCCCCCGCCAACGCGTTGGGTCGGGCCTGCATGGAGGAACTGGACAGCGTAATCCGTGCCTTCGCCGCCGATGATACCGCCAAAGTAGCGATCATCACCGGCGGTACCGAGGCGGGCGCAGGCATGATCTTCGTGGCGGGCGCGGACATCAACGACATCGCCAGCCTGAGCGGCGCGGCTGAGGCGGAGGTCGAGGTCAAGCAGGGGCAGGAAGTGTTCAGCCGCATCGCCAACTTGCAGAAGCCAGTCATCGCCGCAATCAATGGCGTAGCCCTGGGCGGCGGCAACGAACTGGCAATGGCCTGCCACCTACGCATCGCCAGCGCCAACGCCACCTTCGGCCAGCCGGAAATCACGCTGGGCATCATCCCCGGCTTTGGTGGCACTCAGCGCCTGCCCCGCCTCATCGGCAAGGCCAAAGCGTTGGAGATGATGCTAACCGGCTCTCCTGTCAACGCGCAAGAAGCGCTCCGCCTCGGCCTGATCAACAAGGTGGCTCCCGAAGGTACGCTGCAGCGCGAGGCGCGAAATCTCGCCAAGGCGATTATCCGCATGGGCGGCAAGGCGGTCGCCGCTATCCTCCAGGCGGTCAACGAGGGCATGGACCAGCCGCTCGAAGATGGTATCACCCTGGAGCGCAAGCTGTTCGGCCAGATTGCCGAGACTGAAGACAAGAAAGAGGGCCTGGCTGCTTTCATTGAGAAGCGGCGGGCTGATTTCCAGGATAAGTGAGGTAGATCGTGGACTTTACCCTACCCAAAGAATATCAGATGCTGCAGCGCACCCTACGCGAGTTCGTCGAGAGCGAACTTGCGCCAGTGGCCCGCGACACTGATCGGCTGGAGCGCCAGACCGATGCCAACATCCGCAAGCTGGGTCAGATGGGGATGCTCGGTATGCCCTTTCCGCAGAAGTATGGCGGCGCGGGCGCGGGCGAACTGGGCTACTGCCTGCTGATGGAGGAAGTCTCCCGCGTGGATAGCAGCACCTGCACCATCATCGGGGCGCACATCGGCATCGGCGCGATGACCATCTACCTCGACGGCAACGAGGAGCAGAAGCAGAAGTACCTTGTACCCGCCGCAAGGGGCGAGATGCTGGCCGCGTTCGCCCTGACTGAGCCGGGGGCGGGCAGCGATGCTGCCAGCATCCGCACCACCGCCGTGCGTAAGGGCGACGAGTACATCCTCAACGGCAGCAAGATCTGGATCACCAATGGCCCCACCGCAGGTGTGCTAACCGTCTTCGCCGTCACCGACAAGGCGCTGGGCGCACGCGGCGGCGTGACCGCCTTCCTGGTCGAACCAACCTTCGAGGGCTTCAGCGTCGGCAAGCTGTACGACAAGATGGGTATTCGCGGCAGCGGCACGGCGGAGATTATCATGCAGGATTGCCGCGTGCCAAAGCAGAACGTGCTGGGCAAGGTTGGCCTCGGCTTTGTCACCGCGATGAAGACGCTGGATGGCGGGCGGCTGGGACTGGGCGCGGGCAGTCTGGGCGGGGCAAGCGCCGCGCTTGATGACCTGATCGCCTACGCCAAGCGCAAGCTGGCCTGCGGGCCGCATGGCCGCATGGAGGCGCTAGCCCACCAGCAGTATGTGCAGTGGGCAGTGGCCGACATCGCTGCCGACCTTTACGCCCTGCGCCAGATGGTCTACCACTGTGCCTGGCTATGCGATCGCGGCGAGAAGTTCAGCCAGCAGAGCGCCATCGTCAAGATGTTCGGCTCCGATATTGCTGGTCGCACCATTGAGCGGGTGCAGCAGATTATGGGTCAGGACGGCGTGATGGTGGGCAGCAACATCGAGCGTGGGATGCGCGATGAGCGCATCAGCCGCATCTTCGAGGGTACCAACGAAATCCAGCGCACCGTAATTGCGGGCGAAATCTTCAAGCAGGTAGGCATCCGACTATGAAGGTATTTGCGATTATCACTCCCATTCCCGTCGAGCGCGTGCGCGTGGTCGGCGGCCAGCTTGACTTTGGTGCGGCGGGCAGGATTGACCCCACCAGCCGCGCCGCGCTGGTGCTGGCCCTCGGTCTCAGCGACGACGTGACCGCCCTGGCAGTAGCTGGCCTATTCAGCGACGACGCGCTGCACGAGGCGCTGGCCTATGGCGCAAAGCGGGCGATTGCCATAGACAACGCGGACGCGGGCAAGGTTAGTGACTCACTATTCGATGCTCACCTGCTGAACAAGGCGATCCACGAGCTTGCTGGCGATGAAGCCGCCGTGGTGTTCTGCGGCACAGGTGACGACTCCCTCAGCCCAGGTGTCAGCAATCCGGTTGGCGCGGCCATTGCTGGCCCAACCTATATGGAATATATCGGCGGGGTGGAGTCGGTCAAGACCGACGGCCACCGCCTCACCATCAATGCCCGACAAGGTGATACTTTGTTGACCCTCAAGGACGAGTCTGATGAGAACACGCCTGGTGTATCGTGGGTACTCGGTGTCAGCGATGTGGCAATTGGCGCACACACCCTGCCCGGGGCAGGCGGCATCATCAACGCCTACCGCGAGGGCACGGTCGAAACGATGAGCGTAGGCATCAAGGAAATCGAGCCTAAGATAACCCTGAATCAGCTAGCGCCCGCGCCAAAGCGCGAAGGGCCAGAGCTACTCACCGATCCGCCCACCGAGGCCGCCGCCGCGTTGGTGGAGATGCTGCGGGCGCGGGCAGTTATCTGAAAAGCAGCCAGCGGATCGGTTAAACGGAGAAGCGGATAAAACGGATGGGGCGGCAGCAAAAAGCCTCTCCCAGCAGGGAAACCCCCTTGTGGGGTTCCCTGTGGGTAGGTTGGTGAGGGGAGATTCTCGCAGAGCAAAAGCCTCTCCCCAGCGGGAAACCCCCTTGTGGGGTTCCCTGTGGGTAGGTTTGGTGAGGGGAGAATCTCGCCCTACTTCAATGCTGGTCATAAGCACACAGGAGAAGCACTGATGGATTATTGGAATACAGACTCGGGCTGGAGCATGGGCAGCAGCGAACCGGCCACCAGCAGCGGTGGCGGTGTCCTCGCCATCGTTTTCGGCGACAGCCTGAACGCTGGTAAGGCACTGCTGGCAACCGCCCGGCAGATTGCCGACGAACTTGGCAGCAGTGTCAGTGTGGCCCTGTTCGATGGCGACGAGGCGGCGGGCAATGATCTGATAAAGGTGGGCGCGGATAGCGTCTATCTGATCGCTAGCCAGCCTGACAGCCTGCTGAGTGGCTTTCAATATGCGGTGGGCAAACTGATGGGGGGAAAGTTTGCTG
>JANXYP010000393.1 GCA_025355955.1 Chloroflexota bacterium | reverse complement strand
GAATGTAAGCCAGAGTTGGGGTTGGTCGAGTACCTGGTCGCCAACGCCAAGATGCTGGGGGTGGTAAAGCAGCGGCGCAAACCGCCAAAAGGTGTAGCGAAAACTTGACATTGCGTTTTGATCCTTAACTTGGCACTGATACCGTTAGGGGTGTTTATTGCGAGCGGGCGGGGCATTTTTGCCACATAGCCGCATATCTGCTTGACAAACTCCTTATATGGCGTTATTTTATTTGCATAATTAACTGAACGTTCAATTTGTTGATGCGAAGGGAGCCAAGCAATGACTACGAACAAGGTAACCGACGAGCAGGAAGCTGCACCCGTCAAGGTGCTAGAGGATGTGCAGCACACCACCTGCTGCATTGTGGGTGGCGGGCCAGCCGGCGCGGTGCTGGCTTATATCCTTGCCCGAAATGGTGTAGATGTAACCTTGCTGGAGAAGCATGGCGACTTCGACCGCGACTTTCGCGGTGACACCCTGCACCCCGCGATTATGGAACTCATGGATCAGCTGGGCCTCGCTGACCGCCTGCTGCATCTCTACCATACCCGGCTGGGCAGCTTCAACCTGAACACCGACGGTGGTGCCGTCAGCATTGACCTCAGCCATCTGTTGACCAAGTACCCTTACATTACCTTCATGCCCCAGGTGGAGTTCCTCACCTTTCTCACCGACGAGGCGAAACGCTATCCCTGCTTCCATCTGATTATGGATGCGGACGTGAAGGAGCTAATCGAGGAGAATGGCAAGATTGTGGGCGTGCGCTACCAGCCGCCCGACGGCTGGCACGCGGTGCGCGCCGCGCTTACGGTTGGCGCAGATGGTCGCTTCTCCAAAGTGCGCCACCTGATCGGCATCGAGCTGGTCAAATCTGCGCCACCTATGGATGTGCTATGGTTTCGCCTGCCGCGCAAGCCGGAGGATGGGGAGGGGGTAGCTGGCACGATCCATGATGGTGCGATGTTCGTTATGCTCGACCGTGATACGGAGTGGCAGATCGCCTACGCCATACCAAAAGGTAAGTACAAGCAAATTCAGGCGGCGGGACTGCCTGCGGTGCGCCAGAAGGTGGCCGAGGCGCTACCCTACATGGCAGATCGGATGGAGCTGATTAAAGACTGGAAGCAGCTTTCGCTGCTTGCGGTGGAGTCGAGTATGTGCCGTCGTTGGTACGCTCCTGGTCTGCTGCTGATCGGCGATGCCGCGCACGTGATGTCGCCGGTAGCGGGGGTGGGTATCAACTACGCGGTGCAGGATGCGGTTGCCGCTGCAAACCTGCTGACCGCGCCCTTGCAGCAGGGCAACCTGACCGTGGCTGACCTCGCCGCTGTGCAGCAGCAGCGCGAGTGGCCGGTAAAGGTGATGCAGGCGGCGCAGGGTGCCGTGCAGGAGCGGATATTGAAGGGCGCGTTGCAGGCGGGCAAGCCCTTCAAGCTGCCATTGATCATCCGCCTACCGTTCGTGCGTAACATCGCGGCGCGGCTGATCGCTTTCGGGGTGCGACGGGTAAGGCTCAAGGTTTAGTATTACAGCCTCAGTTGACAGGCAAGATGACATAGTTACGATTGGTTGGACACTGGGCGGCAGGGCGTATGCGATTCGCCCCTACACCAATCTAGCGCAAATATGCCAACTGAGGCTGTAATATTAGGCTAGCTGAAGAAAGGCGAGGGCAGCAAAAAGCCCCTCCCTGGCAGGGAAAGGTTGGAGAGGAACTGCAGCAAAAAGCCCCTCCCTGGCAGGGAAAGGTTGGAAAGGAACAGCAGCAAAAAGCCTCTCCGTGGGAGGGAAAGGTTGGAAAGGAACAGCAGCAAAAAGCCTCTCCGTGGGAGGGAAAGATTGGAAAGGAACAGCAGCAAAAAGCCTCTCCCTGGCAGGGAGAGGTTTGGTGAGGGTTGAATGCTGAACTGTGTGCAAGATTGTCGTAAGGCGAGATCTCCCCTCACCAAACCTACCACAGGGAACCCATAAGGGGTTTCCCCGCTGGGGAGAGGCTTTTTGCATTTTAACCGCCACAGATCGAGCAGGCGCACGTGCTGCATAGCGGCGAAGCCGAAGCCGCGTACCACGTTGGCGAGGCGAAAGGGCTGCACTCGCGGTCCCCAGGTGTCACCAGGGTCGCCAGTGTTCATGCTGGTGTTGATGCACCAGGGTTCGCCGTCGGGGTGGTTGTTGCCGTCGAGGTCGGTACCCTGGAAGCGGCCCACGTACATATTCACATGGTCGGGGATGACTGAGCCGCGCAGCCAGAAGATAATCACATCGCCCGGCTTCCAGTCGTCGGCCAACGACAGGGTGGCTACCTGATCGGATATCGCTTGCAGGCTGTTGTCGTTAGTGCCAGGGTATGGGCGATAGTAGTTGGCGCAGTGGCTGTTGGTGAAGCCTCGTCCGGTGGGGTCTTGCGAACCCCAGGCGGGGTTGTGGCCCAGCGCGGCGGCGTAGCAGATGCTGGGCAGGTCAGCGCAGACGAGATCCTTGTAATTGACGCTACCGGGCGGCTTGCCATAGCCGTAGGCCAGCATCTGCAGGCTGGGTGGCAGGGTGTCGTAGGCTTTGGTCTCATCGTTGGTGATCAGGAGCAGCGCCTGCTGGGTGGCCCGCTGCACCGCGACCTGTAGCCCGCTGAAGCCCGCCTCGGTGGACCAGATGCGCTGGCTGGGCGGCGGAGGCGGCGGCATGGGCGGGGCGCTGAGGTTGACCTCGATGGTGGGTGGCGGGTTCTGGTTGACGATCTGTGGAGGGAATATCTGCAGCCCATGTGGAGAGGCGATGTAGCCGTTCTGCTCCACGATCAGGCCATAGACCCCCGCCTGCTGCAGCCCATCGAAGCGATAGTGGCCGTTGCCGTCGGCGCTGGCGCGCATCTCGAACTGCGGCCCGCCCTCACTGGTGGGGACGACGTAGAACTTACCAGGGAGGAACAGATTACCATCGCTGGTAAGATGCGGGTTCCACTGCAACACCTGGTCGTAGAAGGCGTTGGCGCTCAATACATTGGCGGGGATTATGTTCTGCACGAACTTGATATAGCAATTGTAGCGGTGATTGTTAGGGGCGGCACCGACATCGCTGCCGTTGATTACCCGCGACCAGGTGTAAGGCTGGTTGGAAGCCTGCGCTCCGCCCACGCCAGCTAGCAACCCCTGCGCCGCCGCCAGCCGCACCGTCGCGCCCGCCAGCGGCTGCCCGTTGCTGCGATCCGCTACATTCCCTTCGATACTGAAGCTCATAGGCCCACCACTCCTTTGCTGAAAGCTGATACTGGTTGATCGATATTTCTAGATAAGTATAACACAAGCAGGCAGTACGTTAATATTACAACCCCAGTTGCCAGACAAGTTGACGTAGTTACGATTGGCTAGGGCAGTGGGCGACAGGGCGTATGCGATTCGCCCCTACACCATTTGACGTAGTTACGATTGGCTAGGGCAGTGGGCGACAGGGCGTATGCGATTCGCCCCTACACCATTTGACGTAGTTACGATTGGCTAGGGC
>JANXYP010000097.1 GCA_025355955.1 Chloroflexota bacterium | reverse complement strand
CAGGCTCGACCTCAGCAGCCTCGACCTCGCCGCGCCACAGCAACTGCGCTTTGCCGATAACCCCACTGGCCTCGCCAACGCGGCCACGATTGATTACGGCATTGACGTGACCAACGCAGGCTATCCACTGCACGCCACGCTGGCCTGGAGCGACTACCCTGGCTACGGCCTGATTGATGACCTCGACCTATCGCTAATTGCTCCTGATGGCAGCACCTACTGGGGCAACGGGGTCAGCGGTGGCGACCGAGCCAACAATACAGAGACGGTAGACCTCGCCAACGCGCCAGTTGGTCATTATACTCTGCACCTCTACGCCTATCGGGTGCAAGCACCGGGCGGCGAACAACCCTACGCCGTAGTGGTGACAGCGGCAATGGGTGGCACGCCGCCCAGCCCTACGCCAACCAGCACACCGACGGTTACGCCGACCGCGCTGCCTTGCGGCGTATTCTTCGACGTGGCGGATAGCAATCCTTTCCACCAGTATATCCACGACTTGGCCTGCGCTGGGGTGGTGAGCGGGGTCAGTTACGGCTATTACCAACCGAACAGCAGCGCGACGCGGGCGCAGTTCGCCCGCATGGTGGTGCGCGGCTTTGGCCTGCCCATCGTCACACCCAGCAGCGGTTACAGTTTCGCCGACGTGCCGCCCACTTACTGGGCCTGGCAGTATATTGAGACTGCCTACGCCAACGGTATCGTCAGCGGCACCAGCCTGGGTCACTTCTCGCCCGACAATGCGGTGACGAGGGCGCAGACGGTGCGGATGGTGGTGAGGGCGCGAGGCTGGCCGATTGTCACCCCGGCCACGCCCGACTTCAGTGATGTGCCGCCCACCTACTGGGCCTACCACTACATCGAAACCGCCTACACGCATAGGGCGGTAAGCGGGGTGGGCGGCGGTCTATTTGCACCCGATGCGAATGTTTCGCGGGGGCAACTAGCGAAAGTGCTGTATAATGGGATAAATCTGCCTTAACTAGGAGCGATGATGGCGGACAACGAGGAAAGTGAGACAAACGACAAAAGCGCGAAGCGCAAGCGCCGCAGCAAGAGTCGCATCAGCCCCAGTCTGGGCGGCACGCCGTTCACCGGCCAACCAGCCTATACTATGTTGGATTTCAACGTGGTGTTCTTCACTACCGAGGAGTATCAGATATTCGAGCGCGATCTATTGGCTGTATGTGTGGCATATGAGCTGGTAGTAGAGCAGATTGAGCGAGTCATGGGCATCTGGGAAGGGGAACTAGAACCCGCTGTCGCTGTTCAACTGCACGGTAAAGAAGAAGATATTGTTGCTGTTGCCATCCGGCTAGGCGCAAAGTACAAGCAGTACGGTATGCTCATCGTTATACCTGATCAGCGGGCTGCACAATACAGTTACACCATTATTGGCATCAGCGAGGAAGATGCAGAGGATGCGATATTGGCTATGCAGCACTATGGAGTACAGGGCGGGAGATATGCAGCGGGACGGCTGGAAATTGCCGACGTAGATGGCTCATGGGCAACGAGCATCCTCAAGCTAGCCGCAGCGCTGAGGAAGCCGCTGACAAAGGTGCGAGCGCGAGTTAGGCTACTATCCGGTGACGCGCCGGGGAAAGCTGAGGGCAAAGATTATGAGTGGACATCCGAAAGATAAGGCCCAGGCCCAGCGCGTGGCTGGGCTTATCCGCCGCATGGAAGAGGCTGGGGTAGCCATCGAGGAGCGGATGCCCAAGCCGCTGAGGGAGATGAGCTTCGCGGAGCGCACTGCCTGGCTTGAAAAGGAGGGGGTACGTGACCTCACCCCCGAAGAGATCGCTGAGTATTACGGTGGCGAGGGAGTGGCGAACATTACCTTCCTGGGCGCACCGCGCTCACCGCTGCGACGGGGCAGCATCGTGCGGGTGCAGGATGCAAGCGGCGCGTGGCACAACCAGATGGTGGCAGTGGCCGCAGTTGATGGCCTTGTCTACGTCACCGAGGCCGAAGAATGGCAAGCAGCGCAGAACGAAGGACGCGAACCACAAACCGTCGCCTACCCCCAAGCACACGTGGCGCTGGCAGAGGCAGAGTAGCTAGACTAGCGCGAGTTAGCGATCTCCTCCAACGCCGAGGGATTCTCCAGCGACGAAAGGTCGCCCATATTTTCGGCGTGGGTATACACGGCGCGGATGGCGCGGCGGATGATCTTGGCGTTGCGGGTCTTGGGCAACTCGCGCACGAAGCGCACCGCCTCCGGCTTGAGCGACTTGCCTAGCTGGCTGGTGATAGTATCCTCGATCTCCTTACGTAGCGCCTCGCTCTCGACCACGCCGGGGCGGAGGATGACGAAGCAGATTACCACCTCGCCCTTCAGTTCGTGGGGTGCGCCTATCGCCGCCGCCTCCTGCACTGCCGGGTGGCTAACCGCTGCCGACTCCACCTCGGCGGGGCCAACTCGTTTGCCCGCAACCTTGATGGTATCGTCGCTGCGACCCAGGATGTACCAGTAGCCATCCTCGTCAATCTGTGCCCAGTCGCCATGCACCCAGATATTGGGCAGGCGCGACCAGTATGCTTCAATGTAACGCTCCGGCGCTTTCCAGAAGCCGCGGGTCATGCCCACCCAGGGCTGGCGAATCACCAGCTCGCCGACCGCGCCGCGCACCGCATTGCCCGCATCGTCTACCACGTCGGCGGCCATGCCGGGGATGGCGGTGTTGAAGCTGATCGGTTTGATTGGCAGCAGAGTGACGCAGCCGAGGATGCCGCCGCTGATTTCGGTGCCGCCGCTGTAGTTGATGATCGGGCAGCGCGAACCGCCCACGTTCTCGAAGTACCAGCGCCAGGGTTCGGGGTTCCATGGTTCGCCAGTGCCGCCCAACACCTTCAGGCTGCTGAGGTCGTGCTGCTTCACCCACTCCTCGCCCTGCCCCATCAGACTGCGAATCGCGGTCGGTGAGATGCCCAGGTGGGTGACCCGATGGCGCTCTACTATATCCCACACGCGGTCGGGGTGGGGATAGTCGGGCGTGCCATCATATAGAAACACGGTTGCGCCGAGGATCAGCGTGCTGCTGATTGCCCATGGCCCCATCATCCAGCCAATGTCGGTAAACCAGAACAGGATGTCGCCTGCCTGCACATCGAAGCAGTGGGCCATGTCCTGTGCGCCCTTCAGCGGGAAGCCGCAGTGGACGTGCTGTGCGCCTTTCGGCTTGCCGGTGGTGCCGCTGGTGTAAATCAGCATATAGGGGTCTTCAGGATCGGTGCGCTCGGTCTCGTATTTGTCCGACTGGCGACCAACTAGCTCGTCCCACCACAGATCGCGCCCGGCAGTCCATGGCGCATCGCTGCGTCCCGCCCGCTTATAAACCAACACGTGTTCGATGCTGGGCGACTGCGCGGCAGCCTCGTCGGCTACCTCCTTCATATTGATGGCCTTGCCGCGCCGGTAGAAGCCATCGGCGGTAATCAGCAGCTTCGCCTCACCATCCTGCAAGCGGCTGGCAACCGCAGTGGGGGCGTAGCCGCTGAAGATGGGGATGAAGATCGCGCCGATTTTGCCGCAGGCCAGCGTGGCAATCGCGGTTTCGGGGCAGAGCGGCATGAAGATGCCCACTCGGTCGCCCTTGCCGATGCCCAGTTCGCGCAACCCGTTCGCCAGCTTGTTGACCTCGGCCAATAGCTGGGCATAGCTGAGGGTGCGAACCTCACCCTCCTCGGCCTCGTAGATAATCGCGGGCTGGTCGGGGGTGGCGACAGCGTGCTTGTCCAGCGCGTCGTGGACATAGTTGTACTCGCCCCCAACGAACCAGCGCGGCCACTGGATACCCTGGCTGGTGTCCACCACCTGCGTATAAGGCTTGTAGAATTGGATGTCGAGGTCCTTCACCACTGCATCCCAGAACCAGCTAATATCGCTCGCGCTGCGGCGCATCAGTTCGGCGTAGTCGCTGATACCCTGCTGCTGCATGAAGCGGCGCAGGCGACTGCGCTCGATGTACTCGGCGCTGGGCCGCCACACCGCGGCGGCGGAGTCGTGGGCGAAGGGGATGGTAGGTTGGTCAGTCATGTCGGATACTCCTTTGTATTGCCTTTTGGGCAGTGATTTGGTATAATACCTACGCGCAGGGGCGAAGCCATCCCTAGTAGGTGGATTGTAGGCCCTGCTATTATTTGATACAATGATTACGCGCAGGACCGAAGCCGTTCTCGGTAGGTGGATGTAGGCCCTGCTATTTTATGGTCGGATAATGCCGTCTTCATCTTGTGGGTTAGTCATCCGCACCAATATAGGTGACAGCAGAATAAATGCCTGGTCAAGACCGTAGCGCGACTTTGAAGGCAACGGTTGTTCTCGGCGTAGCAAAGCATACGCGCAGAAGTCGCTCAACTGGATAATGTATGAGCGTCGAGAATCCCTAAAGAACGGATCCTCTATAATCCGACTGGGTGAGATAGCACCTACACCTGCACCCGACGTTCTATCCTTAGCGGCAGCAGGATCGTAGACGTTTATTTGGCGGCAGAGTCGTGTATACGTGGCGTTCTTGCCTTCATCACAAATTAGGATAGCATGACTGTCCCATGCTTGCAAGGTACGATCTATCCCCTCTATTAGGTGAGTGAAAGCACGCTCATCCTCATTTGCAGGAAAAACCACATTGAACAATTGCGCTCCAAGCAAGTTAGCAGTCAAGAGTAGGGTTGCTTTGAATATTTCGCTCCGCCTGGTTCTATTTATGATGCGATCAGCAATTTGTCCTCTTCCTGATGTAAACTCCCAGGCATGAAACTCACGATGAAGAAAAATCCCATCGCTATCATACAAACTGCTACGGTAGTGACGTATTTGTGCTTCGGCTTCATGCCATGTATCAGCAGGAATTGCTAGCGCCGAAAAGATGCGTACCTTATTGTCGCCCGAGTCATCAACATAGATAAGGTGCATAAGTTGTTGTCTCCTGATTGGTGTCCAGCTTCAGCGACATCACCTACCACATAATTAACCACCACCAGTTCCTCCACCGGCCCGCGCCGATCGCCTTTGCTGTTGATGGCACGGACGGCGGGGATGACCCGTTGCTCGAAGCCGCGATATAGTTCGCGGGTCAGCAGGGTGGCCGAGTTGTTGAGCATCACATAGCAACCGCGACGGTCGAGTTCGCGGTAGACTGCGGCGAGTTCGTGCTGGTCGCGTTCGCCAAAGTCGGTCGCGGTGTAGCTGGTGAAGGATGCGCTGGCGCTCAGTGGCACATAGGGCGGATCGAGGTAGACGAAATCGCCCGCGCTAGCCTGGTCAAGCGTGGCGCGGTAGTCTGCCGCGCACAGGTTGGCGGCGGCAAGGACTTGCGCGGCGGCAAACAGGTTGGCGCGGTCGTAGATGCGCGGGTTGACATAGCTGCCCATCGGTACGTTGAACTGGCCGCTACGATTGACCCGATAGAGGCCGTTGAAGCAGGTCTTGTTCAGATAGATGAGGCGGGCGGCCACCTCAAGAGCATCGTCTGGCCTTTCGGCACGGATGCGGTAGTAATATTCCTTGCTGTGGCAAGCGCGATGTGCGTTGAGGCAGTCAGCGAGGGCGGCGGGTTGGTCGCGCACCATCTGGTAGGTGACGATTAGCTCATGGTTGAGATCGGCAAGCAGGGCGCGGGCAGGGGCGAGGGCGAAGAACAACGCGCCGCCGCCGAGGAACGGTTCGATATAGCGCTCGTACTGGGGAGGCAGCAGAGGCAACAACCGATCGAGCAACTGGCCCTTGCCGCCCGCCCATTTTAGGAAGGGGGTCGCTGGCATAGGGCCATTATATCAGAAACCGAGCGGGTGGAACAATCAGTGGGAATATTGCTATCGGGCGGCAGTTCTCCCCAACATGAAACACCCCTAATTTATGGAACGCAGTGAAGCTGCACCATCCTAATATTACAGCCTCAGTTACAGGCAAGATGACATAGTTACGATTGGCTTGGACACTGGGCGGCAGGGCGTATGCGATTCGCCCCTATACCAATCTGGCGCATTTATGCAAACTGAAGCTGTAATACTAAGCCCCCAGCGGGGGTTGGGAAGAATCTCGCCTTACGTAAATGCCGAAGTTGGCAGGGTTGCGTGGCTACCCGAAGCCTTATCGCGCTTCGAGATTCTCCCCCAAACCCCCGCTGGGGGCTTTTTGCTATATGGCGATCGGGCGGCAGTTCTCCCCAAACCCCCGCTGGGGGCTTTTTGCGTTGATGGCAGGCTTGACACTTATGCAGGGGTATGATATTCTATGTGCATCGGGCTTCACAAATGTTGGCACGCAGCGAGGCGAGGAAGCGAGGAACTCACCCACGCTCCCCTAATCGCGTTTGAGCGATTGATAAATTGAAAATGAGCGAAATACTGGCATCGCCTTACCTGATTTTGTTCGCCCGCTTCTGCCTGGGCGGTGTGTTGCTGGTAGCCGGGGTGGGCAAGCTGATTGAGCATAACCCAGCGGCGGTGATTGCCGAAGTCAACTTTCTGCCTCTGCCGCTGGCGCGAGTGGCGGCGCGGTTGCTGCCCTACGTCGAGGTTGGCGCTGGCGGGTTGCTGGTGCTGGGTTTGCTCACTCCGTTCGCGGCGGTGCTGGCGGCGGCGATGTTCGCGGTGTTCAGCGTAGTGGTGGGCAGCAAAGTGCTACGCGGCAAGCGCGAGAACTGCCACTGCTTCGGCAGCTTCAGCGCGGATACGCTGAACTGGGCTGCCTTTGGACGCAATCTGCTGCTGCTAGCCTTCGCGCTGCTGCTGATATTCAGCACGGTCGGATATATCGCGCTCGACTACTTCGTGCTGGGGCGCAAGGGCAGCTATCCATCCGTCTTCAATGGCATCATCATCTTGCTGATGGCCGCACTAGCAGTGGCGCTGATCGTCTTCGGGGGGCGGGTGCTGGGCTACATCAAGCAAACGCTGCAGGCGACGTAACCCGCACCCCCTCCCAGCCTCCCCCGCTGGGGGAGGAGTCATCGCTAATCTAAAATCTAAAATTGGGAGCAATCAATCATGGAAGGTATCTGGCTGATTAGCTATATCGTGCTGTGGGTGGTGGTGCTGGCGCTGGCATTTCTGGTGGTGCTACTCTATCGCCAACTGGGGCAGCAATATCTTGGCACCGCTGCGGGGGTGTCACGAGATGGCTTGGCGGTGGGCAACAAGGCGCTCGACTTCACCGGCTATGACCAGTTCGGCCAGCAGGTGACGCTGCGCCAGTGGCTCGACGGCAAGCGCTACCTGATGCTGGTGTTCGGCGCGCCCACTTGCGCCCCCTGCCGCCAGCTACTGCCCCAGGCCACCCAGTTTGAGCAGGATCACGCTGACAAGGTGCGTATTCTTTGGATCAACCGCGCCACTGATGAGGAGAGCAAGAACTACGTGCAGGAAACCGGCTCGACCCTCACCACCATCGCCAACGAGGGCGGCATTATGGAGCGCTACAAGGCGCGGGTTACGCCGTTCGTCTTCCTGATCGGACCGGATGGCATGGTCAAGGCAAAGGGGTTGGCGAACAACCGCACCAACCTGGAAGCCTATCTGCAGCAGGCGGAGACCGGGCAGGTGCCACCGCCCAGCCAGCCAATCGAGGTGCAGGTCAATCAGTAGGTGCCAATGAGAAGTTGCAGTTCCCATCCCCAAAGCGGCAGTGAAGGCGGGGGAGTAAGGCGACTCGGACCCCTCCCCAGCCCTCCCCAGTGGGGAGGGAGTATTGCTAGACCTCCCACTGGGGAGAGAATATTGCTAGACCTCCCCACCGGGGAGGGAGTATTGCTAGACCTCCCCACTGGGAAGGGAGTATTGCTAGACCTCCCCACCGGGGAGGGAGTATTGCCTCATTAGCCTCGCCTGCGGGCGAGAGATGTTTCAGGAGGTTGCCGGATGCCACAGGATAACAAGACCCGACTGTTGGCCGAGGGGATTGCGCGGGCGATTGACCGCCGTGCCTTTCTCAAGCAGGCTAGCACTACCGTGTTTGCGCTGATCGCCGCGCTACTGCTGGGGCGGTTGAGCGAGGGCAAGGCGTTGGCCGACAATAACGCCTGCACCTGCTACCCACCAGGGCCGTATTGCAGCAATTGTCGCGGCGCGGATTGCTACATGGATAATGGCAATATGTGCTACATCAATCGCATTTACTACCCCACCGGATGCTGGAGCAGCTACTGCAGCGGTCGTGGTCGTGCGCCCGGTTACTATCTGTGCTGCGACTGCTTCTGCAATGGCGGCTCCTACCAGTGCGGCTGCCGCGACTTCCGCACCATTGGCGGGCCAGTCACGCACCCTGGTGGGGCAGCTGCAAACAGCTAGAAGCGTATAAATGGCTCGACTCGGCGTAAACCTCAGCGCGCAGACCGCGTTGCCCGCGTTGCTGGGCGCAGCCGCTGGCGTTACCTTCGCCCTCATCGGGCCAGCTTATGCTGGCCTGCGTGAGGGCATTGCTATTGCCATGGCGGTAACGCTGGCAATGCTGGTGGGTATCGCCAAGACCAGCTCGGCTTGAGGGGTGAACATGATTTTTGTAATCGTGCCTCTCGGGAAGACGGCAAGCGACATCAGGTTCTGGCTAATAAGGTCAATCGTCTACATCGTCGGCAGCGTGCTGGGCGGGGTAAGCGTCGGGCTGCTCGTCTCGGCACTGGGCGGGTGGCTGCAAGGCTTGTTCCAGAATATCAGTGTGGCCGCCCTGGTGCTGGGCAGCTTCGCTTTGCTTTATGCCGCTCACGAGTTGAACTGGCTACCGATGCCCGCGCCGCAGTCCAACTGGCAGGTGCCGAATAGCTGGGGGGTGGAACACCCCATTGGCGGGACGCTACTCTATGGCTATACCCTGGGCGCGGGCGTGTTCACCTTCATCCCCTATGCCAGCTTCTACGTACTGTTTGCGTGGTACCTGCTGGCGGGCGACCTGTGGGTTG
This sequence comes from Chloroflexota bacterium, assembly GCA_025355955.1. Classification (GTDB taxonomy): domain Bacteria; phylum Chloroflexota; class Chloroflexia; order QHBQ01; family QHBQ01; genus QHBQ01. The sequence goes on along the minus strand of JANXYP010000097.1, from coordinate 10,288 downwards.
GCTTCCTGCTAGGCTCAGTCTACGGCCTGGCGCGGGGCGGGTTCGTGCTGACTGGTGGCATCGTGCAGATGCGTGACGGCAATCTGGTGCAGTTCAACTCCTGGCTGCTCGACCGCAAGTGGCAACTGAAGCTAATCAACGGCACGTATCTCTTCTTCATCGCCGCCTTCCTGCTCACCACTGCCACGTTGTTGCTCAGGAAGTAAGCAACCCCACAATGGTGAAACTTACCACCACATCTTGCGTATCTAAAGACAAGCTATTGACATTTGAACGTAATGGTGATACAATCGCAGCAACATTCAAAAACAGCGTTGCGTTACGCAGTTGAGGCGCTTGTAGTAGCAAAACTAGCAGTGTTCATCGGCTGGTAGCCGATAGAAAGGTCAGAAGCAACCATGTCTCAGGGTTATGGCAGCAATCCGAACGACCCCAACCAGCAGCCACAAGGGGGCTATCCTAACGACCCCAACCAGCCACCCGCCGGTGGCTATCAAGCGCCAGCGAGTGGTGGCTATCAGCCGCCACCTGCGGGTGGCTATCAGCCGCAGCCACCACAGGGCGGCTACCAGCAGCAGCCCCCAGCAGGCGGTTACGGCCAGCAGCCCCCGCAGGGCGGACAACCAGCTCCCAGCTTCAACCAGGCTGATATGCAGAAGATGATGCAGCAGGGCCGCGCCGACCTGGCAACCCTGCCCAGCAAGTGGATGCAAGCACTTGCATCGCGCACCCCGGCGTTCTTCGACAAGGAGCAAGCAAACGCCAACCCGGTTGCGCTAGTCACCAACTTGCTGGTCGAGGGCGTAGTGTCTGGCATCATTGCTTTCCTGTTCCTGATTATTCTGTTCGGCAGTCTGGGTCCCGGCTTCAGCTACGGTGTCGGCGATGGCATCTCCGCTCTGATTAACTCAATCTGGGCGGCCTTCCTCCAGCTTGCTGTCGGCGCGGGCCTCGCCTACCTGTTCGGCGTGTACGTGTTCCACGGCAAGGTTGACTTCCTGCGCCTGGCCTACGTGATGTCGCTCTACGCCGTGCCGCTCGGCATTCTGTATACCCTGATCCACTGGATCTTCCTCCGCATCGCAATCGGCTCTCTTATCAGCAGCCTCACATCAGGCTCAGATTCGCTGTTCTTGTATCACCTCCTCATCGGCCTGCCCGCGCTAATCTTCTGGCTGGCTGTGGCTTGGTTCTTCTACCTGGTAGTGCAGGCGGTGTTCAAGTTCAACCAGCAGAACTCCATGTACATGGTAGCCGCAGTAGTCGGCCTCCCATTGTTGGCATCGCTGCTGTCAACCTTCGGCCTCGGCTGGTTCAACTTCCTGAACGGACTTATGTACGGCCCGTTCGGCGGCTTGAACTCCCTCTAGGATAGTGATCGCAGCAAAGAATAGATCGACAGAGTGGGAGCGATAGTAACATCGCTCCCATTCGTTTTGCCAGCGGGTTGCTGCAACCCAGTCTCTCACCAAATCTGTTATAATAGCGCTGTCGGCAAGCTGGCGGCGCTATTTGCTGGGTCGTTAACATCGGCTTAACCTCAGGTTAAACAAGCCTTAAACCGCAGTGGGTACAATTCAGCGGGCGCGATCGTCGCGCTCTTAAACTGGAGAGGCGGAGCGAGGATGGCGGAAGGTTCGACGACTATACAGCAAGTCAGCGGGCAGGCGGCCGGGCGTGGCCGTCGGTCGCGCCGTTTCTGGCAGAACGTCGAGGGCTACGCCTATGTAATGCCCGCGCTGATTATCCTGCTCATCTTCCAGTTCTTCCCCATCATCTACGCCTTCGTCCTCAGTCTGCACAAAGTATTCATCCTCAGAGGCTTCCTGCCCAATCCCGCCACCGAAGTCGGCTTCAATAATTACATCAACTTGCTGACCGACCCCGTCTTCTGGCAAGCGTTTGCCAACACCATCTGGTATGCAGTCGGTACGTTGACGCTGGGGTTGAGCGTCGCGCTGTTCCTCGCCCTGCTGCTAAGTCGGCCAATCAAGGGCATCGGGGTCTATCGCACCCTCTACTTTCTACCCTATATCACCTCTCTGGTAGTCAGCGGCATCGTTTGGCAGTGGCTGTTCCGCTCACCGGATGGGCGTGGGCCGGGCGGCTTGATCAACTTCATTCTCAGCTTCTTCGGCAAGAGTAGCGCCGACTTCCTGGGCGAGTCGCGCGGCATCTTCAAACTGGCGATCCAGAGCATCTTCGGCACAGGGGTAAACGTACCCGCCTTCTTGGAGGGGCCGAGCCTGGCGCTGTGCGTCATCATCCTGCTGGCGGTGTGGTACATCGTCGGCTTCGACGTTATAGTGTTCATGGCCGGGCTAGCGAACATCCCCAAAGAGCTATACGATGCGGCACGGGTGGACGGCGCAGAGGGCTGGAAGCTGTTCCGCTACATCACTTGGCCGCTGCTCACCCCTACCACCTTCTTCCTGCTGGTGGTAAGCACCATCGGTGCGTTCCAGGCGTTCACCCCCATCTACGTCACTGCCCTGCCGCCACCCGGCAGCGGCAACCCGGCGGGAACGACCACGACCCTGACCATAATGTTCTACAACGCCGCCTTCAAGTATTCCAACCAAGGTCTGGGCTACTCGTCCACTATCGCCATGGTGCTGTTCGTCATCCTAATCGCTCTGGCAGTGTTCCAGCTACGCTTCATCGGCAAGCGAGTGGAGTATTCGTGAGTGCTGAGTGCTGAGTGCTGAGTGCTGAGTGCTGAGTGCTGAGTGCTGAGTGCTGAGTTGCTGAGTAAAAGCCTCTAGGGGCTTATCCGTGGACACAAAAGGTGAATGGGCAGGTGTGCAGGGGATAGGCCCGCCGCTCGCCGAGTTACTGAGGGTTAGGAGCGTAGCTCCGAGCGGTCAAGTGCCATAACGCTTATCGAAAGCAGATTAGCCAACGGATTGTAACAACGGGATAATATTACAACCGTGCTTGGCAAAACCGGCTTTTCACTGCGCTCAACTTGATGCCATACGCGCTCCTATTGCATCAGGTTTTGTGCCTACTCTAGCAGCGTGTGCGGTTGTAATAATAAACGGATTGGGGCTGGCGCAGGGGCGAACCGCAAACGTGCTGGTCAAGCGCATCAATGCTTATCTTACCCGGAAGGCGATCTAGCGATGCAGGCAACCCAAACAGTAGACCAGGCAGGGATACAGGCAGCCGAGTACAACGGCAAGCCGCGCCGCCGCATCCACTGGGGCAACGTGCTGACCCACATCATCCTCTCGCTAGGGGTGCTAGTAGTCGCCTTGCCGTTTATCTGGATGATCGTCACTTCGCTGAAAACCTACGGTGACTCCGCTGCCTTCCCGGCAGGCAAGAGCCTCGGCGACCTGTTCAGCGTGTTCATCCCCAAAGGTCTGCACTTCGAGAACTACGCCGATGCCTGGAACGCCGCGCCGTTCGGCACCTACTTCGTCAATACCAGCATCGTCGCGGTCGGCACCACCACCGGGGTGCTAATCACCTCGGTGTTCGCTGCCTATGCCTTCGCCAAGATCGACTTCAAGGGCAGCGCAGTGCTGTTCATGCTAGTGCTATCCACCATGATGATCCCGCATGAGGCCACCTACATCCCCAACTTCGTGATTGCCAAAAACCTGGGCTGGTACAACACCTACACCGGGCTGATTGTGCCGTGGATTGCCAGCCCGTTCAGCATCTTCCTGCTGCGTCAGTTCTTCCGCGCCATCCCCAACGAGATGTACGAGGCCGCTCAACTCGACGGCTGCAGCCGCTTCCGCTTCCTCTGGCAGTTCATGGTGCCGTTGTCCAAACCCGCGCTGATCACTGCTGGGCTAAACAGCTTCATCGCCAGTTGGAACTCACTACTCTGGCCGCTGATCATCACCCAGACTGATAATATGTCGGTGCTGCAGCGCGGCCTCAGCGAGTTCCTCAATGGCGAACACGGTATCGAATTCAACCTGCTGATGGCGGCCAGCGCCTTCACCGTGCTGCCCATCGTCGTCCTCTACTTCTTCGCCCAGAAGCAGTTCATCGCAGGCATCGCCACCTCTGGCCTCAAGGGCTAGTGCTGAGTGCTGAGTAGCAAAACCCTCTCCCGCCGGGAGAGGTTGGGTGAGGGAGAGGCTCGCAATGCGTCAATGCTAATCGTAAGCGGATTAGCCAACGGATTGTTAAAACGGATAATATTACAACCGTGCGTGCTTGGCAAAACCGGCTTTTCACTGCGCTCAACTTGATGCCATACGCGCTCCTATTGCATCAGGTTTTGTGCCTACTCTAGCAGCGTGTGCGGTTGTAATAATAAACGGATTGTGGCTGGCGTAGGGGCGGATAGCGTTCGCCCGCTTGCCTCGCAGCCATGCTAATCGTAAGCACGATTGTTGGGGTAAGGGCGAATCGCATACGCCCGCCAGCGCCAATCTAAACCCCAGCGGGGATTTGGGGGAGTATCTTGAAGCGCCAGCAATGCCGAGGGCGCGAATAGCCGGAAAGGAGGCTGGGCAAACAGCAAAGTAAGGTTCAGATAGGGCAACGAAACAACCAGAAACCGAACAGCACGCAAGCCAAACAAGGAGGAAAGTAACGTGAAACTAAGGAACAAACTACAAGCGATGGCTGCAGTGATGCTGCTGCTACCAATATTGGCCGCCTGCGGCGGCGCAGCCGCGACCGATACGCCCGTGCCGGTGCTAACCACAACCATCGTCAGCGCCCCGCTCGCCAGCCCCACCACTGCGATGGCAATGACTCCCACTGCTGCTGGTACGATGATGACCAGCACTCAGATGATGGGCATGACCCCCACCGCTGGTACGATGATGAGCGGCACTCAGATGATGGGCATGACCCCCACCGCTGGCACGATGATGACCGGCACCCAGATGGCAGGCACTACCCCGACTGCCGCGCCAAAAGCGCCTACCCCCACCGCCACCCCGGCCAATGTCGGCCAGGCCGCACCGAACGCCACCAAGATCACCTTCTGGCACACCCAGACCCGTCGCAATGGCGATACGCTTAATGGCATGATCGCCGACTTCAACAAGACCCACCCCGATGTCTTCGTCACCCCACAGTACAAAGGTGGCTATACCGACCTGCTCACCGCCGTGCAAACCGCCGCCGCTGGTGGCAGCCTACCGGACCTGACGGTTGGCTACGAGAACTGGCTCCCCGGCCTGATCAGCGCCGATGCAGTGGTGCCGTTCGATGACTACATCAACGACCCGACCACTGGCCTAACTGCCAGTGACACGAGCGACATTCTGCCGCAGTTCATCGCCACCAACAAGTACCCCGCCTACGGCAACAAGATGTACAGCTTCCCCTTCACCAAGAGTACGCTGACGATGTGGGTCAACAACGATCTGCTCAAGAAGATCGGCAAGAGCGCCCCACCTGCCACCTGGGCGGAGTTCGTCGCCGACAGCCAGGCCATCCGTGCGCTCGGCCCCGACTACTATGGCTTCGAGTTCCAGCCTGAACCTTCGATGCTGGTAGGTATGGTCTACGGCTTCGGCGGCCAGATGATGAACGCCGACAACTCCCAGTTCGCCTTCAACAGCCCGCAAGGCGTGGCCGCCTTGCAAACCCTGGCTGATGGGGTGAAGAGTGGCTACTTCCTGATGGTCACGCCCAGCACCTTCCAGGAAGAGCAGGACTTCGCCAAGCAGAAGGTTGGCTTCATCATGGAGAGCAGCTCCTCCTACAGCTTCATCCCCTCCTACTACCCGACTAACGATCAGAAGACCCCGGTGCCTGGCTCCGACTTCGACTGGTCGGCGGCGATGATACCGCACGCCGATGGCGTAACCCCGCAAACCACCATATATGGCGGTAATATCATCATGTACAAGACGGGCGCTGCACAGCAGAAGGCGGCGTGGGAGTTCGTCAAGTGGTTCACCGACGCGCCGCAGACCGCCAAGTGGGCAAGCATCAGTGGTTATATGCCACTACGCAAGTCGGCAGCCACTACCGAGCCGCTACAGACCCTCTACGCCAAAAACGCCCGCGCCAAGTCGGCCTTCACCAATGTGCTACCCTACGCTACCGATGCCGAACCGAAGGTGGGTAGCTACCAGCAGGTGCGCGACATCCTCGCCAGCATTATCACCCAGGCGGTCAAGGGAACGACCAGCGCCGCCGATGGCATGAAGTCGGCCCAGGACAAGTCAAACCAGACGCTGAAGTAGGCTTCGATACGAATACCGCCCGCCCGCTCCTACAATCGTAGGGGCGGGCGGTGGCCCGCCCAGTTGCGCGAACAACTAATCTCTCCAATCGTAGAGGCAGGCGGCTGCCCGCCTAGTTGCGCGAACAACTAATCTCTCCAATCGTAGGGGCGGGCGGTGGCCCGCCCTGCTGCCCCATCAACTAATCTTTCCAATCGTAGGGGCGGACGGCTGCCCGCCCTGCTGCCCCATCAACTAATCTCTCCAATCGTAGGGGCGGGCGGCTGCCCGCCCTGCTACCCAACAACCAATGCCGCCATCCCTATTTCCTAGCTATAATACCAATTTGCATGGGTGATGCAGTAAAATCAGCGCTGCACCAGGGCGGGCCACCGCCCGCCCCTACGATTTACCACATTACCCGCTGGAAACGCTATAGCAACCTGGGAGGATAACTTATGTCCAACTATGATCCCAGCCTACACCACCGGCGCTCCATCCGACTTAAAAGCTGGGATTACAACAATGCAGGCGCATATTTCATCACGACGGTTGCCCATGATCGCCAGACACTGTTTGGCGAAGTATCAAATAGCAAAGTATTGCTATCAGCTTACGGTGAGGCCGTGCAACAGGAGTGGCTAACTTCGGCGAACATTCGCCGCGAGATTGAACTCGGCGAGTTCATTATCATGCCTGACCACTTCCACGCCATCGTGCTGATTGACAACACTGCGGTTTCCACTACGCAAGCTCACGTTCAGGCGAGTTCATCTAGCGATTCTTCCGCTACGTCACTGAGCAGGCTAATGGCAGGGTTCAAGTCCGCAGCTGCTACCCGTATCAACAAAATGCGCGGCACGCTTGGGGTCGCGGTTTGGCAGCGGGACTACTATGAACGAGTCATTCGTAGCGAAAGGGAGCTACTCGCGATCCGCGAATATATTCAAGCGAACCCTGCGAACTGGCTGGGGCAGGGCGATGATGTGCATAGATTCATGAATGAGCTTGACCAGTTGGGGTAATCTGGGATCAGGAGGGAAGCATTGGTTGTTCGCCCAACTGGGCGGGCCACCGCCCGCCCCTTCGTTGGACAGGATTGGTGGTTCGCCCAACTGGGCGGGCCACCGCCCGCCCCTACGTTGGCAAGACGATGGGGCAAGATTGGTGGTTCGCCCAACTGGGCGGGCCACCGCCCGCCCCTACGCTGGCAAGACGATGGGGCAAGATTGGTGGTTCGCCCAACTGGGCGGGCCACCGCCCGCCCCTACGTTGGCAAGACGATGGGGCAAGTGGTTCGCCCAACTGGGCGGGCCACCGCCCCTACGTTTTGTGGCTGTCGATCAGCGCGATGATCTCCAGCAGGGCGGCCACACTCCATGCCTGGGCGATGCAGCCTTTAGACTGGTGGGGCGCGTCGCCCTCGCAGATTTCGGCGACCGAGCCGATGCCGTAGTCGCGCATCTGCTTGATGAAGGGCGGGAGCAGGCCGCGTAGCGCAGCGGGGTCGTGGGCCAGGCGGTGGCTGGTGGCGGCGTATGCGCCGAGCAGCCAGGGCCAGACGGTTCCCTGGTGGTAAGCGCCATCGCGCTGGTAGCGGTCGCCGGTATAGCAGCCGATATAGTGGGGGTCGGTGGGGGCGAGGGTACGCAGACCGTAGGGGGTGAGCAGTTGGGCATCGACCGCCAGCAGCAGCGCGGCGGTAGCATCATCGCTGATCAGGTCGGGTTCGAGCGCGGCGGCGAATAGCTGGTTGGGGCGCAAGCTGTCGTCATCGCCGCTAGGGCCGTCCACCACATCGTAGAGATATTTAACATTCTGGCACCAGAAACGGGCGCGGAAGCTGGTCGCCACCTTTTGTGCCAGCGCACTGTAGTCGAGGTTGGCATCGTCGGCCTTAAGCCCGCGCTGCCGCAAGCGAGCCATAATCATCAGGGCGTGGTGCCAAAGCGCGTTTATCTCCACCGGCTTGCCGATGCGCGGGGTAACTACCCAGTCGCCCGCCTTGGCATCCATCCAGGTAAGCTGCACCCCCTCCTGCCCAGCGTAGAGCAGGCCGTCAGCGGGGTCGACCTTGATGTTGTAGCGGGTGCCGTTTATATGGTGGCGGATGATGTCCGCTAGCTTGGGAAAGAGGTCGCGGGCCACGCTGTCGTCGCCGCTATGCAACAGGTGCTGCTCGATGGCGTGGAAGTACCAGAGGGTGGCATCGACCGTGTTATACTCCGGAGTCTGCGCCGCGTCGGGGAAGAAGTTGGGCAGCATTCCACCATCTATATACTTGGCGAAGCTACGCAGGATGGTGGCAGCCTCGTCAGCCCGGCCAGTCTGCAGGCAGAGGCCGGGCAGCGAGATCATCGTGTCTCGCCCCCAATCGGTGAACCAGTGGTAGCCCGCGATTACGGTGCGTAGCCACTCGCCACCCTCGCTGGTGGGGTGACGGGCGACGATGAACTGGTCGGCGGCCAGCACCAGTTCGGCCTGCAGTGCGGCGATCGCTTCATCGCTGATCGGCTGATCCTCAGCGATGGGGCAGAGTTCGGGGTTGAGCGCGGCGGGGTCGAGTTGCGCCTGCTGCAGCAGGTCGAGCGGGTGGTTCTGCACCGCCTTTAGACTGGCGGCATGGTCGAGGCTAATGCTGTCACGTGCTTCGCTGCTGACGATAATCGCCACACTGTCGCCCTGGTTGAGGGTCAGTTTGATAATGCAAGGGGCGTAGAGGTCTTCCATATAGTCTAGCCCACGCTCCTGTTCGGCACGATAGACGAAGTGCCAGTACCAAACCCCCACCGGGATGATGGTAGCGGGTTGGCTGACGGTAAGGCGATAAGGGGTGGCGGTGGGGTAGGCATGGATCTCGCAGTCGCTGGAATGTTCATCGCCGGAGGGAGTGACGAGGAAGTTCCAGTCGAGTGAACCCTGGGTCAGGCTATGGTAGTCGCGGAAATTGGCGAAGGGACGCAAAGTCAGCTCCAGCGGGCCATCGCTGCTGATTGCGCTGTACTGGATGTAGGTGGTGTTCTTGCCCTGCACCATCCAGATGCGCTTCTCCAGCCGTGCCAGGCCCAGGTGGTAGCTGAAGGTGGCGATACCATGATCGAGGCTGAAGTCTTCGAGGTGGACGAAACCGACGGGGTTGAGTTTGTTGTCGGGGTACTCGTTGGTGCCGAGATAGTAGGTAGTGCCGTCCAGCGTCACCTCCTCATCCATCTTGGCAAGCATCACCAGGCGATCTACTGGCGGGTCGAGGCTGGCGACCAGCAGGCCGTGGTAGCGACGGGTGTTGGCTCCAATGATCGTGCCGCTGGAGTAGCCGCCAATGCCATTAGTCACCAGCCACTCGCGGCGCATCCCCTCCTCAAAATTGGTGATGATCTCGCGCTCAATCTTAATCATAGTCAGCACCTCGTTGTGTCATCTATGCGGGGCAAATATGTCGTCGTCTAGTATAGCGTTTCATGCATGGCTTTGGATTGCTTGGGATGTGCATCACGTTTTTGCATACCCCCCAGGGCGAACAACGGTTCGCCCCTACTCAATGCTTGCTCTGCAAGAATGTGACCACAGCTAGCATGGTGGGAGTACAACAAAGGCGGGCTACACGCCCGCCGCGAATAACTTGCTTGCGGTTGCCGCTAACTTGGAGGCGGTCGCTTTGAGGATCTGGCCGCTGCTATCTACCACGAAACGGGCAATGCGTGGCAGCAGCGCACCGTTGTCGGTACGCACGTTCTTGCGTAGGGTAATCGTATAGTGGGGCGCAGCGGTTGGGGAGGCAATCGCGGTTCGACCATTGGCTGATGGAGCAGGGGGGGCGATAATATAGGCGGGACGACGCTCACGAACTTCATTCGGGCTGGGCGGCACCGCGGGGGCGCTGGCCTGCACCTTGCTCAACATCTCGTCACTGGGGGCGTGGGGCTGACGGGTCTGCACGCTGTACTCGGCATCGGTTAGGTCGGGACAATACTCGGCCACATACTGCTGCACCTGCTCGAGTACCTGCGGGGCGATTTCTGTTCTTTGCGTGTCTATCATGGCATCTCCTGACCTAAAGGGCATCCCGATAAAGCTGGTTATGTAATTGCAATGATAACCGATATTGGCGTATCTGTCAATAGGTGATATTGAAAGTT
>JANXYP010000276.1 GCA_025355955.1 Chloroflexota bacterium | reverse complement strand
TCCTCTGGTCGAAGTGCCGTGCGGACTGAAGTGGGAGGCATCGGTGCCATTGACCACGCCACGGCAGTACAGATAGTGGATAGCCGGGTAGAAGATGTCGCCGTTGGTATCCACGAAGGGGTTGGGGCAGTCGGTCGGGGTCGACGTGCCGTTGTGCGGTGTGCTGGTGGGCGGCGGCGTATTGGTTGGGCCGCCGGGCGTATTGGTCGGGCCGCCGGGCGTTGCGCTGGTGTGCGGTGTACTGGTCGGGAGCGGCGTGTTGGTTGGGCCGCCGGGGGTGTTGGTCGGGGCACCGGGTGTAGCGCTGGGATGCGGCGTGTTGGTCGGGCCGCTTGGTGTGTTGCTCGGAATTGTTGTGGCGCTGGGAATTGGCGTGGCGGTCGGGCCGCCCGGCGTGTTGGTGGGGGCAGGGGTTATCTGCCCGAAGGGTTGGCGATAGCCGATATAGGCAAGGTAGTTGCTGCTGGTGCCAGTGCCAGCTACGCCCTGCCCGATGGTGGTGGAGAGCAGATAGCTGGACGAGCTTGCCCCCTCGCCACCGCCCGCACCTTGCTGCTCCCAGTTGATGACATAGTTGGCGCTACTGGCGGCCAGCGACGAGCTGATGATTACCAGGGTCGCCAGCACGCCGAACAGACTAGCGCGCAGCGGGCGCTTTGGTATACTTGACTTGCTCATGGTGAGCTCCTTTCTCGTAGCGAGTGGCTCACTTGAAGTTGACAACGACGGTGACCATGCCATTGCTGTCGGGCTTGCTGGCTACCTTGCCGATGCTATCGGCGCTGTCCTTGGTCGCGGCGATGCTACCGTCGTTGGCAATGACGAGGCGGTCGCCGATGTTGACACTGCCGCTGACCTTGACCTGAGCCTGCCCAGCGATGACGATCTGCACCAGGTCGCCCAGCTTGATTGTGCCAGTGGTGTCTGTTTGCTCGACGCGGCGCAGGCCAGTATTGGATTGCCCTTCGTAAACCTGGATGCGATACTGGGCTACGCCAATGGCCGCGCCTGCGTTGGCCGCCTGGACCTTGACCGCCCCGAGTGTCTGCGTGCCATTGATGATCGTGTTGTTACCATCGGGGGCAAGGATGTCGCCAGCGTGCAGGGTGTCACTGCCATCGTACTTGACGGTCATGTAGTAGCCGAGGCCGGTGGAGAAGCCGCCAGTGGCGTAGCCCTTGCCCAATACGTGCATACCGATGTGGGTCGGGCCGCCGTCGTAGCTGATGAACACACCGCCGACGGCACTGGGGTCGCCATTGCCGTTGGGGTAGTTCGTGGCATCCCCAATTACGCCGGTACTAACCTGACCGCCATCCTGGCCGTATACACCAACGCCGCCAATGCCTGTGCCATAGCCAGCAAATCCAGTGCTAGCCGGGGGGCCGCCGCCATTGTTGTACGGGCCAGCATAGGCGATCGCACCCGCGCCGTTAGTTTGGGTGTCGCTGAACACCCCACCTGCGACGTGGCGGGTGCCATCCCCAGCTATAGTGCTGATGCCCACCACACCAGCGCTGTCCTGGAGGCCGCTGCTACCGCCGGATGCACCGTAAACACCCCAACCATTGTTGGTATTGGCGAATACGCCGTATTGCTGGCTCCCACTATCGTTGTTGAAATTGGTGAAGTAGCCGCCTACGCTGAAGCCACCAGAGTTGGAGCTGGCATCACCCCAGACCCCACGTGGACCAGAGCTGTAAAGGCCCGCGCTGTTGGAGTCGGTAGCGTTGGTGTTGTAGAGGTTGAGCAGACCATTGTCGTGGTTTAGGTTGTAGTCGAAGTTGCCGGTGATCTGGGCACCGGGGGCGAGGCCCATCGCGTAGGGGGAAGCAGCCAACTTGAAGCGCGGGGTCATCTCCGTGTCGTTGCCCACCTTGATGCCCAGGTAGAGCTTGCTATCGAACAGTTGCAAGTTGTTGAAGTTGGAGCTGGTGTCCACGATGAAGATGAAGGTGAACAGACCGTTGAGGTCGGGTGTGACGGTGGCACTCTGGGTCAGCAGCGCGGTGCCACCGCTGGCAACTCTGTAGAGGCTGAACACAACCGCAGTGGGGGAGGTGATCGGGTTGCCGCTGTGGTCGGTGAGGCGGCCCTGCACGGTGAAATCGAGCGGGGACTGGTCGGCGGGCCGCGCGGTCGTGCCTTTGCTGGGGTTCTGCTTACCA
>JANXYP010000246.1 GCA_025355955.1 Chloroflexota bacterium | reverse complement strand
ACAACACCACACACAGCAGCAGTAAGACCCCGCCACCACGCTTTACAATCTGCGGGCCAGGTATTATACTCCTACTAGTGGGTGGCGATCCGTGCTACCGCCCAGCGATATACCCAGCCTAACCACCAAGCCTGACGTAGAGGCGGGCGGTGGCCTGCCTATGGCGATTAACCGCCTTGATTACTTGGGAGCAACGAGATTGATCTGCCCAATCCGTTTATCCACTGTCGCTTTTAGCTACAAGTTAGGAAATCCGAGCGTTTGTCAAGTCGGGTTTCCGCCAGCACAAAGGTTCTTACTACACATCAGCGTATAGGGTGTTGGCATCGAGTAAGCGGAAATTGGCGGATCAAACCGCTAACCAACGCTTCATCAAACTTCTACCTTGCTACTACAATCGTTCATGCAAGCGAGAGCCGCGTAAAAACTGCTCTTGACAAATGCTGGCAAAACCTTAACTTGTAGCTAAAACCGCTGGCACAATCCGTTGGCTAAAATCCGCTAGTGGGTCATTGTGCAAGGATGCTGCCATTTATATAGCCTGAGCAATGGTAATCCTAGTGCTTAATGACCCACTAGATGGGTTACTAGTTATTGGGTAAACGTAGGGGTGGGCGGTGGCCCGCCCTGGTGAGCGAACAAGCTATCCAATAACTTGTATCACACCCAACGGCAAAGGGTGCGCGCCAGGTTCTTGCATACCCGACCAGGGCGAACAACGGTTCGCCCCTACTGAATGCTTGTTCTGCAAGAATGTGACACATACCCGACGACTGAGGGGAGAACAACGGTCCGCGCCTACGCCTATCCAGCCAGGGCGAACATCGGTTCGCCCCCATAACTAAGTTTCGTACAAACTCGACACGCACCCGACGGCAAAAACAGCAACCCCATCGCGATTAGGCGGTGGGGTTGCCGGGCTTTAACTCAGTCCTTGGACCTCAGTCCTCGAACTAGGGCCGGTGGATGATGCCCTCGTAGACAATCTGGGCCATCTGGTCGCGGCGGATGTTCTGGTTGGGCAGGTAGAGATGGCCGGGGTAACCGCTGACGATGCCTGCATGGTAGGCAGTCTCGATGCTGACGTAGAAGACGTTGCTGGGTAGTACGTCAACGAAGTCGGGAACGCCGCCTTGAGGCGTAATCAGGGTGTAGCCGCCTGCATTGACCACCAACTTGGTAAGCTGGGCGCGAGTGATGGGCAGGTTGGGTAGGTAGCAGGGGGTAGCCAGGCCGTGTGCCGCGCAGGTGGCGGGGTCGAAGCCGCTAAGGATGCCTGCATGGAAGCCGCTCTCGATGTAGAGGTAAGCGAAGTAGCTGGGTGACACGTCTACGAAGTCCTGGGTGGTGGGCGTAAACAGCGGGGTGCCGAAGCCCAGCACGACGACCTTGGCGAACTGTCCACGAGTTGAGGTGCCAGCTGGGCCGTAGTGGTTGGGGTCGAGGCCATTGACCACACCACGGCAGTTGAGGTAGTGGATGGCAGTGTAGAAGATATTGCCAGTGATGTCAATGAATGGGTTGGGGCAGTCAGTTGGCGTGACGCTGGGCATCGGCGTAGCAGTGGCACCACCCGGCGTTTGGGTTGGTAGCGGCGTGCCAGTGGTGGTCACGGTGGTGGTTGCCATTGGCGTGCCAGTGGTGGTCACGGTAGTGGTTGCCATTGGCGTGCCAGTGGTGGTCACGGTCGAAGTCGGCAACGGCAGGGTGACGGTCGGCAACGGTAGGGTCGAAGTTGGCTGCGGTGTGTTAGTGGGCGGCACTGACGTACTGGTTGCGGTCGGGGTGTCGGTGGGTGGTACGGCAGTGCTGGTCGCGGTCGGTGTGGCGGTGCCGCAGACACCAGGGCTCAGAGTAGACACCTGCACAGTGTTGTAGTAATTGGTGTTGCTGACCCCGCCCTGGATGATCAGCTTACCGCCCGCCAGACCGCCAGCGGGACCCGCCGAGGTCTGGGTGGTGGGATTGCCGTAGCTCCAGATGTTGCCCGCCACGTCGTAGATCTCTACTGTCTGGGACAGCGGGATGCCGGTGAAGAAGCTCGCGTCGCCACCGTTGACTGCGTAGATCTTGCTGCCATCTGGCGCGGCCATCAACTCGGCACTGGTGCGGGCCGTCTGCAGCGGAGTCATCGTCATCCAACTATCAGCGACTGGGTCGTAGCGGTAGACTGTGGCGACGGTTACGCCCACGATGCCGCCCATGTAGTACATATAGTTGCCGTTGGTGACGGCGCGCCCGTAAGTGATCCCCACTGGCATATTCGCGCCGGTAGTCCAGCTATTGCCAGCAATGTCGTAGATGAGGGTCTGGTTGCTGGGGCCGGGGTTGCCGCCGAAGACGTAGATCTTGCCATTGTAGGCAGCGGTCGCGCCGGTGCGGGCCGCCGGTTCGACTGTGCCGGTGGACCAGGTGTTGGCCCCGATGTTGTAAATCGCCATCTCGTTGATGTGGCTGCCGCTAGTGAAGCCACCGGGGACGTAGATCTTGCCATTGTAGTACGCACCCTGGATGTTGGCTTTGGCGGTGGGCATATTGGCAAGTTGCAGCCAACTGCCATCGGCGGGATTCCAACGCCACAGGCCGTTGCTTGCGGTGCCAGTGCTATCCTGACCGCCGTAGATATAGGCGTAGGTGCCGTCGGCGGCCCCGCCGATGCGATACCTAGCGGGCGGGCCGACGGTGCCAACTGACCACGGGCCAGGGATGCCGCCCCCGCTGCACGGGGTCGGGGTGATGGTCGGGGTTGGGGTGCCGCCAATCGCTGGGCTAGCAACGGTCAGGGTATAGCTGGGACACCCTGCGTTAGCTGTTACTTCGGCGACCACCACCTCCATCGTCGCGCCCGCAGGCACGTTTACGCCATAGCTGCCGGTAG
>JANXYP010000212.1 GCA_025355955.1 Chloroflexota bacterium | reverse complement strand
GCCATCGCCGCTGCTTCTTCCGGCTTGAGCATCTCGGCCTTCTCGCGCTCAACAGCCGCATCACCGCGCAGGAGGTTGAGTTCGGTGGTGGGGTCGAAGGCGTGCATCTTGGACATATCGAAGTAGAGGGTCAGCTTGTCGCCCGGCTTAAGCAGGGTGCGGTTGTCGAGGCGGGCAACCAGGCTCTGGTCGCCGGTGTTGCAGTAGACGTACACCTCGCTACCCATCGGCTCGACCACCTCGACGCTAGTTACAACTGAACTATCGGGTAGCTGGTCGGTGACGAACTGGGCATCGTGCATATTCTCAGGGCGGACACCGAGCGCAACCTGACGGCCAACGTAGGGTGTAACTGCCTCGACGTAGCGCTCTGGCACGCGCAGGTGAACATTCAGTGCGTTGAAGTAAGGAACACCGCCCTCGCTAGAGATGGTGACGTTGAGGAAGTTCATCGAGGGGCTGCCGATGAAACCAGCCACGAACTTGTTGTCGGGGATGGCGTAGAGGCGCTGGGGGGTGTCGAGCTGCTGAAGGATACCATCGCGCATCACCGCAATGCGGTCGCCCATCGTCATCGCCTCCACCTGGTCGTGGGTGACGTAGATGGTGGTGGTACGCAGGCGCTGATGCAGCTTGCTCAGTTCGGCGCGGGTTGCCACGCGCAGCTTGGCATCGAGGTTGGAGAGCGGCTCGTCCATCAGGAAGACCTGCGGTTCGCGCACGATGGCGCGACCGAGGGCGACGCGCTGGCGCTGGCCGCCGGATAGCTCACGCGGCTTGCGGGCCAGGTAGGGCTTGAGGCCAAGCTGGTTGGCGGCATCCTCGACACGGCGCTGGATATCCGCTTTCGGCACGTGGCGCAGCTTGAGGCCGAAGGCCATGTTGTCGAACACGGTCATGTGCGGGTAGAGAGCGTAGCTCTGGAACACCATTGCAATGTCGCGGTCTTTGGGCGCAACATCGTTGACGATGCGGTCACCAATACGCATGATGCCGCCGCTGATTTCCTCCAGCCCAGCGATCATACGCAGGGCGGTGGTCTTGCCACAGCCCGACGGCCCCACCAGCACCAGGAACTCCTGGTCGCGGATCTCAAGGTTGAGGTCGTTGACGGCGATTACGTTATTGCCGTACTTCTTGACTATATGTTCAAAGGTCACGCCAGCCATGGGACTATTACCTTTCTGTGGAATAGCCTCCGCACACGGCAATATAGGCCGTGCTACTCCGCTTACCTTGCTTACAAGAACAGAACTTTTCGGTCGCACACCGCGGCAGTTGAGGTGGCGGGCTTAGAGCCAAAACCGCTTCTTGTATCTAGGGTGGCAATTGGTTCGGTATCTCGATGATAGCACCGTAATCATGATTTGTCAAGCACTTGCAAAATCTGTGCTGCTGTGCTATAATAATAGCGCACGCGGGTGTAACTCAGTGGTAGAGTACCTGCTTCCCAAGCAGGCTGTCGTGGGTTCGAGCCCCATCGCCCGCTCCACCGCATAATAAAACCGGCAACCAAATTGTGGCTGCCGGTTCGTTTTTTTGCCCTGCTTCAGTAGCGGATAAACGAGGCCCTAATATTACAGCCTCAGTTGGCATATTAGCGTTGGATTGGGGTAGGGGCGAACCGCATACGCCCATCGGCATCAAGCTAAGGAAACCGCCGCCCACATCCTGCTGATTTGTTCCTAATGGTGATGGCTCTCTGGGGGTCTGGGGGTTCAGCCCACAGATGCTGCCCGGCTTCAATGCTGCGGGTTTGCCGCATCCTGGGCGGCACCGCTAGCCGGTTGCATACGATGGTCATTGATGCGCTTGAGCCGCTAGAGGCTGAACCCCAGACCCCCAAGCTCATCCCCTACTTTCTTAACTCGATGCCTATGGGGCGAATCGCATACGCTCTGCCGCCCAGTGTCCAGCCAATCGTAGCTACTTCATCTTGCCTGCCAACTGAGGCTGTAATACTAAAGCGTCGAGCTCCCAACCTTGCCTCCCCCTTTGGGGAGGGATAATTAGAGATTTGTTCATAGCAATTCAGCCCCGAATACGCAGCATCAACCTGTCGAGCAGGTGGGCGAAGCCGTTGCCACCGCGGCCAACCGTGCTGGAACGGGCGGCGTTGGCGCTAGCAGGAGTGAGGCCAAGACGTGCGCCGAGATGAATTATGTCAGCGATGATGCGGCGGCGTAGCCCGGCCTGCACCTGGGGATCAAGCTGAACGTACCAGGCGGCGGCAGCGCGGCGGGCCAGGTCGGTAGTCGGCACGGTCGCGTCGGCGGCCAGCTTCTCAATCTGCGCCTTGATGCTGCCAACTGCACTGGCGTGGATACGAGTGGTGAGCAACAGCGATTGCAGTTCGCGGGGGCCAGCTGCACCGCCACGCACATTATCAAGGCGGGGCTGCAGGAAAGCAGGCACTGCCTCGCTGAGATAGTTGCTCAACACAAAGTCGCCTACCTCGATCGGCTCGAAGTCGGTAACTGGCCCCTGGTCAATCTGGCGATCGCGGCGGGCGCGGCCCAGATCGCGGAGGATGGAGAGGTTATTGGGCATATTCAGTGCTGAGGGCTGAGGACTGAGGACTAAGTGTAGCTGCCTCTTGCCTCGTTGCTCTTGCTCCTTGTTTTCGATAATGTCTGCGCCGCTATTATAGCCCCGCTATGGCTAGTGACTCCACCCGCCTCTGCCAACCAGTCGTGGCAGACGCACTTGCGGTCAGGGGCAAGGGCGGGCATCTCTTCGCCGAAGGGGTAGACGAGACGGTTGGGGGCGAGTAGGTTGTACTTCAGCACGTTGCCGGGCAGTGGGCGGGGCGCGCCGCCCAGGTGGTAAATCGCATCGTAATAATTGCTGCCGAGGCCCGCCGCCAGCAAGTTTGTGGTGACTACTGACGGGTTGGGTTGTACCAGGCAGCCGTCCGGCACCTCTTCGGGATTGGCGATCAGGGTGTCGCGCAGATTGAGCAGGCAGTCGAGGCAGTAGTTGCGCCCCGGCACAAAGGCATAGCACTGCGCTGAGTGTACCTCCGTTCCCATGTAGACAACTGGCAACTTATGGGCGAGGGCGTAGTCATTGATCACCAGACTGCTGCTCAGGCTATCGGTGCAGCGGTAGATAATGTCCGCACCGTGAGCGTCGCTGCCGTCGAACCGTGCCTTGATGCCCTCGATCTGTACGCCAGGGTTGATGCGCCGCACCACCTCGGCCAGCACCTCGGCCTTCGGCTTGCCGATGGGGTCGTCAATCAAGGTGAACATGATCTGACGGTTGAGGTTGACCTCCTCGATGTCGTCGTCGTCCATCAAGGTGATTCGCTGCACCCCTTTCAGCGCCAGCAGCAGGGCAACCCAGTTGCCCAGCGCCCCAGCCCCAACCACCAGCGCGTGGTGATCGGTATCAATCTCGGTGGGCGTGAGCGTATCGATGGCATCGATGTAGTTAGGCGCGAGCATATTGTAGTAGACAGGCACGCGCAACGGTTGTTCGCCGGGTAGGGTGAGCAACGAACTGCGGCCCTCGTCGGCCACCAGCGCGGCGGCAATGCAAGCGGAGAACGGGTCGCCGCGTTGCCCCGCATAGTCAGGCGAGAGGTCGCCGCGCACGATCTGGCCGGTTGGCACTCGCTTGACCTCGCTGTGGTAACGTTTGGCCGAGCCGTTGACCACGGGGATGCCGTGCTGCTGGCCGTAGCGGTAAAGCAGCAGTTCGCTGGTCGGGTCGTTGGAGGTGTCAATAATCAGGTCGGGCTGGCCCATGATGGAGAGGTGGCGACGGTTGCCCATCCGCCAGACCTCCGGCTCGGCCTCGACATCGGGGTTGATGCGCTCGGCGGCGGCGGCCAGCAGCTCGGCGCGGAAGCGACCACCGTGCTGCCCGGAGGCAAGGAACTCACCTACCTGCGCGTGTTCGACAAAGAAGTTGTCCACGATACGCAAGTGGCCGAAGCCAAGTGCGGCGGCGGCGGCGACGAAGAAGTGTGCCAGCGGCCCCCCGCCGCATACCACTACCTCGGATTCGAGCAGCTTCTGCTGGTTCCAGTTGTTGATGCGTTCCTGTCGGTCGTAACGAGTCATAGGCTTTCAGAATGCAGAATGTAGAGTGTAGAATGTAGAATAGTTGGTAACAGTTGGACGTTCGTTGTTACGAATAGCATTGATGAGTGGGCGAGATTCTCCCTCACCCAGCCTCTCCCACAGGGAGAGGGGTTTTGCTTACTCGGTGTTAGGCGTTGTCGGCGGCGTTAGCGGTGCAGGTGGCGCAGCAACCTCGCTCCCTGCCCCATCTCGGGGGAGGGTTGGGGTGGGGGGCGGTGGCAACGGCGCAGTGGTTGCGGGCATCGTGCCTTCGGGCAGGATGGTGATGCGCTTGCCGTTGACGTAGGCATAGAGCTTGACCTTGATCGGCGCAGGCTTCATCGTTAGTTTATGCTTGATGCGACGCGGCGCAAGGGGCTGGCCCATGATTGCGGCGATGGCGTTGCCGATGCGGTCACCGAAGGTAAGCGGCAGATACTCGATTGGCGCGGGCGGCTGCAGCGGTTTGCCCTGGTTCTGCGCGTCAATCGCGTCAGCAAGCTCCTGCGGCGACATCCCCTCCTGTTCCAGGCGGGCGCGCTCGTCCTTGTCCAGCGAGTCGAGGATGTACTCCGGCGGTACGCGGCGGCGGCCCAGCTTCGAGGGCAGCACTACCTTCTCGCGCAGGGTGGTTTCGATCTCCTGCTTCAACGCATCGGTCAGTACGATGTCGTTCACCACTTCCATGACGCGGATGGGGATTTCGTAGGTGCTGCGCGTAATCGTGCCGTCGTGAGCGATGGTGGCGACCGATATTTCGCTGTAGGCGTAGCGGGTGTCGTGACCGCCTTGCGGCCCGCTAAAACTGGCGAAGAAGCCGTCGAGGTCGCGTCCGTTGAAGATCAGGCTCTTGCTCCAGTGGATGGTTACAGGGGTCTCATCTACCCACTCGGCGACCGGCTGTAGCGCGGGATTGCCATTTGCAGGGGTGGCAGCATTGTTGGCCTGGGTTGCAGGCGGGATAAATCCCGCCCCTACAGGTGCATTGAACTTGAGGCTGACCCGCTTCTTGCTACGCGAGTCGTAGAGGTAGAGGTTGTCGCCGCTAACGTGTACCTGCGGCGCGGTGATGGTCAGCTTGTCGTAGCCGGTTAGCTTGTTGTTGCTGCCCAGCCGATCCAGCACCACGTAGTTGTTGTTGGCATCGGTGCTGGACGGCAGCGGGGAGAAGCCGGGGTGCAGATGTGCCCAGGAGTAGGCGACGAACTGCTCAGGGATCTGCGAGATCGAGCCTTCGAGCATCTCGCTGAGGGTGTCCACCGCGGTATAGATGCGGGTGTTCTCCGGCTGGTAGGGGATATAGAAGTTGCGGGTGACCGCCAGCGCATCATCCTTGCCGCGCAACTGGATGGTATAAATCTCGCGACTGTAGTCGCCCCGCGCAATGCCATGCTCCTCCAGCATACGGAAGTAGGAGTAGACGATGTGATAGAAGATCCGCACCGCGCCTGGGCTGATCAGCATCTGCTCGACCGTGCTGGCGGCAGTGGTAAGCTGGGTGCTGCTCGCCTCCGGTGAGGTGGCTTCCAGTAGTCGGCTCAGTTTCATGTAATCCTACCTCCGTTGAATATCTAACCCCGCCACATTCGTAACCGGCACATGGTGATCGCGCAGCCACTCTGGTGTTACCTGGAAGCCACCGAAGCCGTCGGCGGTGAGCAGGGAGCGGGGGCGCACCGCGCCGAGGATGTAGCCCGACATGATGATGCGCCGCGAGGTCTCCAGCTTGTTGGCGATGCCCGCACCGAAGCTGAGGTTGGGCGGTGGCTGATAGTTGTCGGTGCAAACGTCGCGGTCTACCACGAAGCCGTCGTGGTAGGCAAGCTCCCGCGCCCAGGTGATGAACGGGCCTTTGGAGGGGCCGAGCATAATTGGTTCGCCTGCGGTGATCTTCTCAAAGCCGCGCGCCGACCAGTTGATTGTCACCTGAATCGCCACCTTCATCGGATCGCGCACCGTGTTGATGTCCATGCCAGCGCGGCGAGCCATCTCCTTCATCAGCGCCGCGCTGAAGACGTAGAACTTGCCGTCGCTGCCGCGATTGGCGAAGGGCTGGATGCCCAGGCATAGAAAGTAGGAGCGGGCGTTGATACGCTCCAGGCTAAGGCCCGCCGCGCCATAGTTGCGCTGTAGCTTCTCCTCCACGTAGCGGCGATCCTGGCGCACCTGCTGCACCGCTGGCTGGTTCGCCTTGGCCTCGTTACGCAACATCTCAGCGACAGTGTTGTTGTAGTGGGCCAGCAAGTCGCCCAGCATCATGTAAGGGCGCAGGCTGAACTCGTGGTTGCCCATCCGCACGTCGGGATAGTCGCCAGCGCGGGCGGGTTGCATTGTGTAAATGATACCCTCGATCACTGCGAAGTTGGTCAGGCCCAGCAGTTGCTCTACCATGCTGAACTGGCGGGGTGGCGGCGGGGGTGGCGTGACCAGACGGGGCTGAGTCAGGCCGCGCTGCGGCTGGCGGACACGGGTGGCCGTGCCGCTGCCATTGCTGGCGGGTGGGCGTTGCGTCGCTGGAGCCGGGGCGGCAACGCGGGCAGGTTCAGCCTCAACTGCTTGCTGCATCGGCAGCACGGTGGTCGCGCCGCTATTGGTTGCCCGTACTGACTGCGTTGGCACGGGGGCGGTAGGCACAGGCGGCGGCGCTGTGCGGGTGGTGGTCGAGTAGCGCAGCAGCCGCGAGAAGTTGCTCTCCAACCCCGGTTGGTCGGGGAGCGGCTCCTGGGGCGGGTTGGGAACGACGATCGGCACCGCCTGCGGGTGCGGCAGGCTGGAGCTGCTCCCCATATTTCCCTCTCCTCTATGTGGGAGAGGGTTGGGGTGAGGGGTAGATGGCGGAGCGGCGGCGAGGGTGGGAGGCAGATGATCGGGTTGACGGTCCTGGTTATGTGGGGCAGTTCTCGCGGTCTGGCCGTTGCTATCCATTTGCTCGGCCACACTGCTGCCATCCATCTGCTCGGCGTTGTTGTTGAGCAGGGCGCGAACGAAGCGAGTGTCGCCCGGCTGCACGCGGGCGCGATTGTCATCGGCGGTGGTCGGCGGGTTGGCCGTGCTGCGATTGCCGTGAAAGTCGTAGCTGCCGTCGTCCCAGCCGTGACGTTGGCGGCGTTGGGCGTGTTCCTCGCGTGCCTGGTGTAGCTCGTCGTTGCCGGTATGCTGCGCGAACTTGCGCTCGAGCAGCCGCCCCAACGTGCGTTCGCTGGTGGCGAAGCTGGGGAACACCTCGTCGGTGACGAAGCGTAGCAGCGCGGTCTCCAGCATCTCGTCCTGCAGGTCCGCGCTGATCGCCGAGTTACCTACCGAGGCAAGGTAGTCCTGCTGGTACTGCTGCAAGGTGGCGTGCATCGAGCGGCCATTCAGGTAGCGGTCTTCGATCACGGTCAGCTTCTCAAGCGGCTCAAGCACGAATTCGTTGCCCGCCAAGCGCAAACTGGCCGCAGCGTATTGCGCCGCCTGCTCCGGTGAAGGCGCGACGATGGGCGTGTACATCCGCCCGCGGTAGACTACCAGAATGTCGGCCTCGACCATGCTTTCGAAGTAGGTGCGTGGCAGGGCGAGGCGACGGGCAACAGGGTATTGCAACTATCCACCCTTTTCCTGTTCGGCGAACTCGACGTGGCAGAGGTACATCTGGCGTTGTTCGCCGCTGCGCTTGTTGGTTAGCACTACGTGCAGAAAGTAGTTCTTGATCGGCGCACGCAGGTTGGTGATTGGCATGGTACGCACGTTGGTGTAGCCAGTGAGGGTACGCTGGGTAGGAGCCTGGCCGCCCACGATGGGACACATCGCGTAGACGAGGCCATCCTGTTCGCGGCCACTGGTCAGCGGCGGGCGCAAGCGGCCATCGCGGGTCACTAGCTTGTCGCGCACGCTGAGGAACAGGGCGCGGTTGTCCTCATCCTCGGCGCTGGAGATGCGGTTGGGGTTCATCTCGATGACGTAGCGGCGCAGGATGTTCTCCACCGTATCCTCCAGGTCCATACGGTTGATGGTGAACAGATATTCCTCCGCGCCCGCCGGGCCGACCCCCACAGTATAGTCGGCTTCGGGGCCAATGCGGTCGAAGAAGCCGGGCTGGCCGGTGTACTGCTCCTGCTCGACGTACCAATCGAGGGTGATACCACCAGCCGGGGGCTGCCCTCCGGGCGGGCTGTAGCCCATCTGCATATTCTGCACTATCTACCTCCTTGCAAGGTGAAAACGGGTTGGGTGGCGGCAACGCGAAGGTTGCACGTGTTACATATATTATACTATACGGACAGACAATGTAAAGGTTGCCAGGGTTTCGGATTTGGGTAATTTAACCTCTAGTTGCTGACAAAAGACTAATTTCGGTACCACTCTATCATAATGCCAACGGGGTTGCCCTATTTTGTGACCACGTCATAGGTTGACATAGGGCATCTCAAATGTTATGCTATGATCGCCCAATTGTTGCACGCGATGACAGAACGTGAAGCGACAGTTGAGCTGGCTGCCTTAGCAGCCACGACAACCAATGTTTTCAAGGTTAAAGAACCAGAGACAAAGGAGAAACACATGAGTAAAACACGGAATCTCGGTAGCAATCTGGCAGGAGTGCTAGTGATGGCGCTGTTGGTATACAGCCTTGCCAGTATGCTTCAAGGGCAGGCAGCTGCCTCAACCTCACTATCCCCATCGTTGGCACCTAGCAGCCAACATAGTGCGGTCGCTAACAGTGCAGCAGGGAATACCATCCTCGCGGCCAGCCAGACTGACAAGAGTGGTGACCCTGGTAAGCCCAGCGACGCGCCCGTCGCTGCCCCCATCAACCAGCCAGAAATACAGCCGTCCAACCCTCAGGACGCAATAGTGATTACTGGCTCGATCGGCTTGACTAACCCGGTTCAGACTGGCCGTCTCTTCCGTGGCGGCGTTCCCTCCACCTGTGGTACACCCAACACGGTAAGTACCATCGCGGGTAGCTACCACTACAGTGCCTACACTTTCACCAACACCACAGGCAGCACTGCCTGCTATACGGTGAGCATTACCACCGCCTGCAGTGGCAACAACAACATCTTCGCTGGCTCCTACGTCGGCGCTTTCGACCCCAACAACATCCTCACTAACCTGCAAGGCGATATGGGTAGCTCTCCCAATCCTACCGGCAGCTATGGCGTAAACGTGCCTGCGGGCGCGACGATGGAGGTGGTGGTCGCCGAAGTAACAGCTAACGCAGGGTGTCCCAGCTATACCCTGACCGTTGCTAGCCCAGCGATTGGCGGCACCCCAACCCCGACCA
>JANXYP010000211.1 GCA_025355955.1 Chloroflexota bacterium | reverse complement strand
CTGCAGGGGCGAACCGTTGTTCGCCCAACGGCAGCGGGGTGGATTTGTAGGTACGAATCATTGTTCGCCCAACGGCAGTAGATCTGTAGGGGCGAACCGTTGTTCGCCCAACGGCAGCGGGGTGGATTTGTAGGTACGAATCATTGTTCGCCCAACGGCAGTAGATCTGTAGGGGCGAACCGTTGTTCGCCCTGCGGCAGACGTGTGGATCTGTAGGGGCGAACCGTTGTTCGCCCAACGGCAGGCGTGTGGCAATGTAGGGGCGGGTTGCACTCGCCCTGGCAGAAGCAACGCCAGCCGCTCATGCTTGAAAGCGTCTCGTGACTCATGCCTTCGCCCGCGCTTGACCTACTCGCGGGATTGTGATATATTACCCGCAGCAAAATCTGGCGGGTGTGAGCCGAGCATTGTGGCCGCCTCGCTGCATCCCACAAACTGGATACCTCAAGGAGAGAAAGAATATGCCTTACGTAATTGCCGAACCCTGCATTGATGTCAAGGACCGCGCCTGCATTGATGTCTGCCCGGTTGACTGTATCCACCCACACGAGTCCGCAGATAAGGGCGAAAAGATGTTGTTCATCGACCCCGACGAGTGCATCGACTGCGGCGCGTGCGAACCGGAGTGTCCGGTGGATGCCATCTTCCCCGAAGACGAACTGCCTGACAAGTGGAATGAGTACATCGCCATCAACGCCAACTACTTCAAGTAATGGCAACGTTCCACCCCAACGGCGACCACGATGCGCCCGCTATCCTGATCAGGGGCGGGCGCATCGTCGACCCCGCCAACGGCATTGACCAGGTCGGCGACCTGCTGATCCGCGCTGGCAAAATCGTCGCCGTCGGCAGCGTGGACGCGCCCGCCGATGCAACCGTGATTGATGCAGGCGGCAAGGTGGTTGCCCCTGGCTTCATTGATCTGCACTGCCACCTGCGCGAACCGGGGCAGGAGGAGAAGGAGACCATCGCCAGCGGCACGGCGGCGGCGGCGCGGGGCGGCTTCACTGCCGTCTGCGCCATGCCCAACACCACCCCCGCAATTGATGATCGCAGCGCGGTGGAGTACGTCACCAAAGTGGCAAGGGTGCAGGGTACCGTGCGCGTCTACCCCATCGGCGCGATTACCAAGGGGCGCAAGGGTGAGGAACTGGCGGAACTCTCCGATATGCGGGCCGCCGGTGCGGTCGGCTTCAGCGATGATGGCGCGTGCGTGATGAACAGCACCTTGATGCGTAACGCGCTACAATATGCCACCATGCTCGACGTGCCGCTGATCCAGCATTGCGAGGATAGCAAGCTGACTGCTGGCGCGGCGATGAACGAGGGGCGGGTAAGCAACGCGCTGGGGCTGAAGGGCTGGCCCAACGCCGCCGAGGAAGCCATCGTCGCCCGCGACATTGCCCTGGCGCGACAGACCGGCGGTTGGCTACATATCGCGCATATCAGCACCGCTGGCAGTGTTGCCCTGCTCCGTGCCGCTCTCGCCGAGGGTTTGCGCGTTACCGCCGAAGTAACGCCCCACCACCTGACCATGACCGACGAGTGGGTAGCGGGCCGCAAGCTACTCGCAGGGCAGCCGGTTGCCGAGGTCGCCACCCCTGGCTACGCCTTCGCCGCCAGCGCTGCACCATCCGCCGCCGAATTGGACGCTGCGCCTGGCGTGCAACACCCCTCCCCAACCCTCCCCTCGCGTGGGGAGGGGGAATTGTATCGGTCGCCGGTCGAACATCCCTTTCCTTACGACACCAATACCAAGGTCAACCCGCCGCTTCGCACTGAGGCTGACCGTCTGGCGCTGGTCGAAGCACTCGCCGATGGCACGATTAGCGCAATCGCCACCGACCACGCGCCGCACACCGTGGTGGACAAGCAGGAGGAATACGGTTACGCTGCCTTCGGCATCAGCGGGCTGGAGACCGCCTTCGGCACGTTGATGGCTCTGGTACACAATGGCGCGCTCGATTTGCCCACCCTGCTCGCCCGCCTGACAACTGGCCCCGCCCGCACCTTCAACCTGCCTGGTGGCAGCCTCAGCGTGGACGCGCCCGCCGATGTAGTCATCCTCGACCCTGATGCCGAGTGGACGGTTGATCCCAGCACGTTCGCCTCGCACGGGCAGAACACTCCCCTCGCGGGCGTAACCCTGCGCGGCAAGGTGCTGACCACATTCGTTGGTGGCACTATCGTTTATCAGAGGTAGGCTGATACCATTTTCAGCAAGCGCTACAATAAATGGTAGGGGCGGGCGGTGGCCCGCCCAGGTGAAGCGCCTGGATGTTTATCGAAGGGAAGGCAGCGTGACGAGTTATTGGGGGATGGGGGCTCAGCCCTGTGTTGCCATACTTCCAGACTCATCGTAAGCAGCAGCCCTTATGCCACACCAAAAAGCAAGCGCTGCATAGGCATTATCACGCTTCACCGATCGGGGCTACGCCCCCAACCCCCAGTAACTTTGGCACTGGCGCGGCTTACAACCGGCATTATCACCCTTCACCGATCGGGGCTACGCCCCCAACCCCCAGTAACTCGGCACTGGCGCGGCTGGCGATGGAGATGGTAGGCGCTTCAGCATCTGGGGGCTGAACCCCCAGACCCCTAGCAGCATTCCCAAGCTACCCTTCACCATTTACCATGCCCCCGGTAACTCCGCGCCGTTGACGATCGCGATAAGCATGGTTGCGCTTCAGCATCTGGGGGTTCAGCCCCCAGACCCCTAGCAGCATTCCCAAGCTACCCTTCACCCTCAGCGGCATTCCCAAGCTACCCTTCATCCTTCACCATTTGCCAGTTGCCATGCCAGCTTTTACCTTCTGCTCCTCAGCGTGTACTCGCTGACGCGCTGGTAGAGGGGCAGCAGTTGGTCGCCGAGGTCGCCGCTGGGGGTAAGCTGGGCGAGGCTGAGTTGCATCAGGGTGGCGGGCTTGCGCTCGAACGGCGCTGTTAGTGTCTCCAGCGCCACAAACGGCTCGTCCATGCGCCAGAAATCGCGGTAATCGGCGGGTAGGGGATTGAGTGGCGGCCCGGGGTCTGGTTCGCTGTCAAAGCCGAGCGCAGCGAGTAGCTGCGCCTTGCTCTGCCCGCGCAGGGCGAATAGCACAAACGGATCTTGCTCTGCCGCTAGAGCCAGCGTGAAGGCCAACGCCACCGTGTGCTTACAGCGTATGCCTTGACCATCGTAGGAGCAACTGAGGGCCATATCAATCAGCCTGGGCAGCAAATCCCCGCCCGCTGCGGTCACCAGCACATCCATTTCGGCGGGCAACTCGCCGCCGATCATGCGTAGCACCAGGGTCATATCATTGTGCAGCATGGCGATGATGCGCTCCCAGGTCACTTCATCGTAGGTTGGCAATTCCAGAGTGACGCGCCGAGGCTGCGGAGTCGAGTAATCTTGCTTGCTGGCAACCACCCCCACCACCAGGCCAGGGCCAACCTTGAAGCGGCGCACGCGGTCGGCGCGGGCATCGGCCCGTCCGGTCGTAAATGCGCCCACCGGAGTTGCCTCCTGAAACATCTCGCTCCAGCGGGTCATCAGCCAACTGCGTTTCGGTTTACCCTTTGGCATCGCTAATCCCCCACCACATCGGCGCTTAGACGCACCAGGTCGCGCAGGTCGGTGGTGCTGAGTTCAGTCAGCCAGCCTTCCGCCGCGCCGCCCACCACGCTCTCGGCCAACGCCTTCTTGCTCTCGATCAGTGCGTCGATGCGCTCCTCCAGCGTACCGGCGCAGATAAACTTATGCACCTGCACGTTGCGACTCTGCCCAATACGATAGGCGCGGTCGGTAGCCTGATTCTCCACCGCCGGGTTCCACCAGCGGTCGAAGTGGAAGACGTGGTTGGCGGCGGTCAGGTTCAGGCCTAGCCCGCCCGCCTTCAGCGACAGCACGAAGATGGCCGCGCCGCCCGCCTGGAACTGATCGACCATTCGCTCGCGCTCCTCGCGGGGAGTGCCGCCATAGAGGTACAACACCTCGCCGAAGCGTTCCTGCAGATAGGTTTGCAGCATCGCGCCCATCGCGGCAAATTGGGTGAACACCAGCGCCTGATCGCCCTCGCTGATCGCCTCCTCCAGCATCTCACCCAGCCGCGCCAGCTTGCCGCTGCGCCCTTCCAGCCGCGAGTTGTCACCCAAAAACTGGGTGGGGTGATTGCAAATCTGCTTGAGCCGCGTCAGCATCTTCAGGATCAGTCCGCGTCGCGCCATGCCATTGCTTTCCTCGATTTGCTTCAGGATGTTGCGGACGAACGCCTCGTATAGCGTGGCCTGCTCCAGGGTGAGGTTGCAATAAACCTTCATCTCATTCTTGTCCGGCAAATCCTGGATAACACGCGGGTCGGTCTTCACCCGCCGCATGATGAAGGGGGCGACTAGCTTGCGGAGGCGGGCAGTAGCGAACTCGCTCTGCTGCCGCTCGATCAGCTGGGCGTAACGCTCGTTAAACTGCTCGTAGCCGCCCAGGTAACCATGATTGAGGAAATCCATGATGCTCCACAACTCGGCCAGACGGTTCTCCACTGGCGTGCCGGTCAGGGCAATGCGATGCTGGCCCGGCAACCGCTTGGCGGCACGGCTCTGGCGAGTGGTGTGGTTCTTGATGTTCTGGGCCTCGTCGAGGATGACGCTGCGCCACTGCACCTGCGATAGCAATGCCTCATCGCGGTAAAGCAGGCTGTAACTGCTCACCACCAGGTCGTGTTGCTGCGCCGCGGTGGCGAACTCCTCGCCCTTCTGCCGCTCCGCGCCGTGATGCACCATCACCTTGAGGTTGGGGGTGAAGCGGGCGGCCTCACGCTGCCAGTTGCCGACTACGCTGGTGGGGCAAATCAGCAGGTTGGAGCCGCTCACCCCCTGCTCCTGCTCTGCGGCTAGCAGGGCCAGCACCTGGATGGTCTTGCCCAGGCCCATATCGTCGGCCAGACACGCGCCCAGCCCGTAGCGGCGCAGGAAGGCCAGCCATGAGTAGCCGTTCACCTGATAGGGGCGCAAGGTGCCGATAAAGCTGGCGGGCGGCGGTAGCTGCTCCATGCGGCTCTCCGCCAACTGGCCCATCAGGGTTTGCAGCCAGCCCTGGGTCTTCACCTGCGTGACCTCGATGTCCGCGCCGAAATCCGCGCCGCCCATCGCCAGCCGCACCGCCTCGCCCAGCCCCACCCGTTGGTTGCCCTTGCGCCGTAGCAAGTTCAGCGCCGCCTCGGTCTGGTCGGCGCGTAGCTCCACCCAACGCCCGCGAACCCGCACCAGCGGCTGCTTCATCTGCGCCAGGCGCTCGAACTCGGCTGCATCAACCGTCTCGCCGCCCAGCGCCAGTTGCCAGTCGTAGCTAATCAGGTCGCCAACCTCGAAGAAGCCGCTGCTGTGGCGGTAAGAGTCGGGGGCATTCAAGGTCAGGCTAGCGCTGAGTCGGGAGCGCTTCAGCCACCAACTCGGCACGATTACTACGAAGCCTTCAAGCTCTAGCAGTGGGGCCGCAGTGCTGAGGAAGGTGTATGCCTCGGCCAGATCGAGGGTGATTACGGTAGGGTTGTCGGTCTGCACGTTGGCGGCGGGCGGGAAGATGTTTGCCAGGCGGCCCAGGGCGAGTAGCGTTTGCTGCTTCGCGCCGCGAAAGTGGGGGCCAAGCTGCGCCGCGCCGTCAGGCTCCCAGGCCAGCGCGGCGGGAACAAGCAAGCTAGGGTCGTCTTTGGCTTGCAGCAGCAGGCGCAGTCGCCAGTGTTCGTCATCTGGCGGCGGGGCTGGCGCAGGCAGCGGGATAGAGGGTATCGCCTGCTCCTCATCTTCCTCCTCCGGCGTAAGGTCGTCGGCGGCGATCGCCTCGCCGGGTGGCTCGATGCGGATAGCAATCAGGAAATCGCCTGCCGTGCCGGGGTGTCCCTGCCACTCGCGGTACTTCAGCAGCAGGGGACGAATGAAGAACGGGTTGTCCTGCACGGTTGGCTGGGGGGCGAATAGCGTCTTCATCCAACGTTGGGTTGGCTCATCGAGGCCGCTGGGACGCAGGGCTGCATCCTGGGCAATGCGGCGCACCTGCGTGTCAATCGCCGCGTTGATGAAGCCGCGCAGCAGCGCCTCGGTAGTCACGGTCTGCCCTTCCAGCATCGTTTCCAGCCGTTGTTCCGTGTCGGTGAGGGCTCGACAGGCGGGTGGCATCGCGGCGACCAGCCGCGCCAGGCGTTGAGCATCGCTCGGCTGCTCCAGGGCCGCCTCCCAGCCGCCCTGCCAATGCTGACCCGCGCTGGCAAGCATGGGCCGATAGCTGCCCCGCGCTAGCAGTTCGTCCACGAAGCGGCTGACCGTTGCCCAGTAGAGTAGGTCAGCCCCTACTTTGGAGCGGTCGTTCCAGTAATCGTTGCGCTCAAAGTAGGGTAGCCGCGCATGGTCGGCCTGCGAACTGTTGCGGCGTGGCGGGGCCAGTTTCGCCACCTGGTTTAGTACGCTACTGGCCTGCGCTGCATCCAGCCCCATACCCACAATCTGCCAGCCCGTAACCTGCCCAGTGCGGGGGTTGGGCGCAGCCAGCCAGCAGCGCTGCGCCAGGGGTGGGAAGAAGTCATCATCGAAACCTAGCCGCTTTATGCGCTGCAAACCCCAGTTTAGAAAAGCCTCAAGGTAGTAATTGCGGCGGTAGCGATAGTTGAAGCTAATATCCTTATCGCTGCCGTACATTAGGGGATCGCTGCCTGCAGCATAGGTATAGATGGGGAAGTAAATGTCCTCAGCGGGCCAGCGGCGATTTGGGCCATCGTCAAACTCGGTCCAGAATACAAACCGCCCGCCCCCCTCACCCTCCATCCATGTGCCGTGCATGATATAAGTGCGTTGCGCCATCAATTATCCTCACTTGTGACAGGGCGAACGCCATCCGCCCCTACAAAGTACATTCAACACACCTGTTCTAAGCAGCGTTAATTATAACATATTGACGCGCAATCTATGTTTCGAGGTGAATGGGGTAGCGGTGGGGGAGAAGCCGCCGCTCGCCGAGTTACTCAGGGTTGGGAGCGAAGCTCCAAGCGGTCAAGCGCACCAGTGCTTATCGGAAGTGTAAATGCCTCAGCACTGCTAGCAGCAGTACGGCTGACGATGGGGCGAGATGAACACCGCGCCTAGTGGCACCCTGGCAATAGTGCCGAGCCACGGTATAAACCTGGCGGTAGGTAAGCAGCCGATAGGCATGGTAGTGTTGCAAGCAAGGGCTACGCCCCCAACCCCCCGTAACATTGCCCGCCGCCTGCTGCCCTGCGGCATCGTTCTATGGGACGTTTAATTTGGGGTTGAGGATTAGCCCTTGGCGAGGGATAATCCGAACAAAATATTTTACTCCTTCAGCCCTAAGCCGCTATCTTGAATAATCCCGCCAATTTGGTATAATTACGGCAGACAGATAGCTTGCCGACGCGCAGCCAAGCCTGCGCGTTGTTCGTTATGTCGGCAAGGTATATAATAACTTCGGTTGTACGGGCGGGTTGCACTCGTCCAGCTTAATCCCATAGGAGAACAATGTTCCTACTGACAACTATCCTCGCGGTGCGGCGCGGCAAGTACACTGCTCTGGCTGGTGACGGCCAGGTGACGCTCGGCGATATTGCGATGAAGCACAAGGCGAAGAAGATCCGCACCCTCTACAACGATAAGGTGATGGCTGGCTTTGCTGGGGGGGTCGCCGACGCGCTGACCCTGTTTGAGAAGTTCGAGGGCCAGCTCGATCAGTATCGCGGCAATCTGCGTAAGGCGGCGGTGGAGTTGGGCAAGGAGTGGCGCACCGATAAGTTCCTGCGCCGTCTGGAGGCTCAACTGGTAATTGCCGATGCAAGCAACCTGTTGGTCCTCAGCGGCGATGGCGATATTGTCGAACCCGACGACGACGTAGTGGCAATTGGCAGTGGCGGGCCGTTTGCCCAGGCGGCTGCCGGGGCGCTGCTAAAATACACCTCGATGAGCGCCGAGGAGATTGCCCGCGCTGCAATGCTGATTGCCGCCCGTATGTGCATTTATACCAATGACGAGATCACCATGCACATTGTCAGCAGCGAGGATGATGTCCAGCCCGACAGTGACAAAGGCGAACTGCCCTTGCCCGACAGCGGCAAAATCAGCGATAATAGCAATGACGACGATGACGATGACGACGACGATGAGGCAAGCGATGAGAAGGACGAAATCGATGGAGAACACTAACCCTACCCCTGATGAGCAGATCCCCGCCGCGCTAACCCCGCGCCAGGTGGTCGCGCTGTTGAATAAATACATCGTGGGCCAGGATGAGGCCAAGCGGGCGGTCGCGATAGCCCTACGCAACCGCTACCGCCGCCAGCGGCTCACCAGCGAGATGCGCGACGAGGTCAGCCCCAAGAACATCCTGATGATTGGGCCGACCGGCGTGGGCAAGACCGAGATCGCCCGCCGCGTCGCCAAGCTGATTGACGCACCTTTTCTCAAGGTGGAGGCGACCAAGTTTACCGAGACCGGCTATGTGGGCCGCGATGTGGACAGCATTATCCGCGACATCACCGAGATCGGCTTCAACATTGTCCACGACGAGAAGCTAGTCGAGGTCAAGGAGCAAGCCGAGGCGTTGGCAAACGAGAAATTGATTGGCTACATTGTGGCAACCCAGACCCGTCGCCGCGAGGAACAACGGGCGCGAGGCAAGCGCAAGGTCGCGCCTGAGGTCGAGGAAGTTGCCGAGGATGAGGCTGCGCCTGCCAGCGAAGCGAGCAGCGATCATCAATCGGCCAAGCCGCACCCCCGCAAGGCTGCCGCCCAACCTAAGCCTAACCCCGCACAGGAGCGGCGCATCAGGGCCGCTCGTCGCCGCGTCGCCCAGCAACTCGCCGCGCAGCAGCTAGAGGATGAGTCGGTGGAAATTGACCTCGACGGCGGCCCCGACATGGAGTTCAGCAATATCATCGAGTTCATGCCGGGCATGAGTCCCGACGAGATGAGCGATAGCTTCCGCGACTTTATGGACAACGTACAGCAGATGGGCGGCCACCGCCGCTCGCGCAAGATGCCGGTCAAGGAGGCGCGCCGCGTCCTGATCAGCGAGGAGAGCCATAAGCTGCTCGACTTCGATGTGATGGTGGAGCAGACGATCAAGCGAGTGGAGAACACCGGCGTAGTCTTCATCGACGAGATTGACAAGATTATTGGCAGCAGCGTGGATGTCGGCCCCGATGTCTCCAACGAGGGAGTGCAGCGCGACTTGCTGCCGATTGTCGAAGGCTCGACGGTGATGACCCGCTACGGCCAGGTCAAGAGCGATCACATCCTGTTCATCGCCGCTGGCGCGTTCCACCAGAACAAGCCCAGCGACCTCATCCCTGAGTTGCAGGGCCGCTTCCCGCTGCGCGTCGAACTCGCCAGCCTGGAACAAGAAGACCTGGAAGCGATCCTGGTACAGCCAGAGAATGCGCTGACCAAGCAGTATCAGGCGCTACTCGCCACCGAGGATGTCACCCTGGAGTTTACTAGCGATGGCCTGTCCCGCATCGCCGCGCTGGCCGCCGAGATGAACGCGCACACCGAGGACATTGGCGCACGCCGCCTGCATACCATCATGGAGAAGGTACTTGAGGATGTCAGTTTCGATGCCGCCGACAACCCCGGCACAAAGGTAGTGGTCGACGCGAAGTACGTCGACGACAAGATTGGCGATCTGGTTGAGGATGAAGACCTCAGCCGCTTCATCCTCTAATCCTACAAAGCAATCTGGGGCGCATCACCATGCGCCCCTAGCTTATATCCCATAATTCAACATTCAACATTCATAATTCAACATTCCCGCAGGTTAAGGGCTTGCATTGCTGCTAGATCGTGGTATAATAGCCGTGACCTTAGTTATGTCTATTTGCGTACACGGGAGGTAGCAAGATGGTGGTAGATTACCAGCAGAACAGCGTCGCTGACCTGCTACAGCGCGGCATTGCGGCGGCCAGCGAGAAGGATAAACCAGCCGCACGGGCGTTGCTCCAGCAAGTGGTGGCCCAGGACCCCAATAACGAGCAGGGCTGGCTGTGGCTGGCGGCGGTGGCCGCCTCGCCCGAAGATGCGCTGGCAAACTTCCAGCACGTCCTCGCCATCAACCCTGGCAATCCACAAGCCCAGGCGGGGGTACGTTGGGCTGAGGCCCGCCGCCTGCGTACCAGTCAGCTAGCGGCCCAGTCAACGCCAGCTAGCGCGGCTTTGCCGCCCGCCGCGCCTACACCAATGGGGGCGGCTCCGCTACCTGCCTCGCTGCAGACAGCCAACCGCTACTCCGCGCCACCCGATGCCCCGTTCGCCCCGTCGTCAGCAAGTAGCCCGCAGGTGACTGAACCGGATGCCTTTTTCACCTCCCCTGCGAATGCGAACGCCAGTGCGCCAACCATGCGGGTGACCGAACCGGATGCCTTCTTCACTCCGCCCGCCGGGGTTACGCCTAGCCCACCCGCTAACGAGCCAGGTATTGACGTAGCCGCCTTGCAGCGCCTTACCGATAGTCGTCGCGCCGCAGCCGACCAACCGCCCTCCGCCCGCCAGGGTTTCTTCGACATTAACGAGGAGGATGATACCCCGGTTGCGGCCAGCAGCACGACCATCGCCGACTCCACAGCCCTGCCCAGCCCCGCACCAGTCGTCATGCCGCAAGATTACGATGACTCCTTCGCAGGCATGGACGATCTTGCCAACATCGACGATTCCAGCCTGCCACCCAGGACAGTAAGTGATGAGCCAAAACTTGCGCCGCGTCGCGAACGCTCAGTCAACCTTGCCCGCCAACTGGCGATGGAAGGCGCAGCGCTCGACCAGAAGGCCGGGCGGCTGGATGCCAACGACGGAGACGCGACCAGCATCGAAGCGGCGCAGGCCAACGCCGAGCGCCGTCGCAGCGGGGCCAGCACTGCTGCAACCCGCGCTGCCAGCCCCGGCCTGTTCAGCAGCCCGCTGCTGGTCGGCGCTGCATTGCTCATCGCCCTCGTCGCCATCGGTATCATCGCCTTCACCATGCTTGGCAACTCTGGTAGTCAGCCCGATGCTACCGTCATCAATTTCATGAGCGCCTACAACAGCGGCCAGGTGAATAAGGTGCCAACTGATTACCATACCTACCTTACCCCGGCGTTGCAGAAACAGATGAGCAGCGATGCCAGCATCCAGAGTTATCTTACCGCCTTCCAAAAGGACATCCCCGATGGCCCCGTCGACGCGAACGGCAATAAAATCTTCAGCACTATCTTGCAGAAGATCGGCGACGACCCCAGCGGTGGCAAGACCCGCACCGAGTATTACCTCTACGGTAAGAGCGCCAAGACCATCCTCGACTTCGGCCTGGAGCAGAGCGGCGGTGCCTGGATGATTGACTATATCGGCTGGGTAGGCGGTAAGTTAGCGCTAAGTGCTGAGGTTTGAGTACATGAGTGCTGAGTGCTGAGTGCTGAGTGCTGAGGGGCGGCCATGTGGTTGCCCCTCTCCCCTTGTGGGAGAGGCTGGGTGAGGGGTGGCGCTGAAGTACCGTGCTGCTCATCGTCTGCGCGAACGTCGCCGAGTTACCGGGGGTTGGGGGTGGCAGCCCCAAACATTGAAACGCATCAATGCACAACGCAGGCAGCGATGTCGCCGAGTTACCGGGGGTTGGGGGCGTAGCCCTTGCTTACCGCTGCTCTATGTCTATCGGCTGCTTACCTACCGCCAGGGTTATAGCCCAGCTTGGTGCTATATCCCGACTGCCACTTTGCGTAGTGTTCATCTCGCCCATGGTCAAATGTACAGCTGCTACCAGCATTGTTGCATTTGCGCTTGCGATAAGCACTGATGCGCTTGCCAGCGGGGAGCTACGCTCCCAACCCTCAGTAACTTGGCGGCCTTCGCGCTGACGATGAACATGGCTGCGCTTCAGCGTGGGGCTAGCACTCCATTCCCATCAGTATTCTCCACTTTTAGCTGCATAAAGACGAGGCATGGAACATCGTTCCACGCCTCGTCTGCTTACGTCTGTGTATGCTGTCCGCCTATGCCGTGCGGCGGCGCACGGTCAGCGCCAGGCCCGTTAGCAGCAGCAGGCTGCCGAGCAACGCTACCAGGGTGAAGTCGGTGGGGTTGCCGGTGGCGGGCATCGTTGGGGTACTGCCACTGCGGGATGTAGTTGGGGTTGGCGCGGTCAAGCCCGCATCATTTGACATGGCGGGGGTTGCCGCTGACATGGCGGGGGTTGCCACCATTGCCGTGCCAGGGGTGCTGGTCGCCTGCGCGGCCGGCGCGCTGGTCGCCTGCGCGGCCGGCGCGGCGGAGAAGTCGAAGGCGGTGGTAAGATCGCCAGCGGCAGCATCGCGGGTGCCGAGCGCGGCCACGCCCCAGCGGGTTTCGATAAACTTGAGGATGGAGACGGTTTCGTACTGGGTGTGGTCGACGAAGCCCTTCTTGGCGAACGGCGAGATGATGATGGTGGGAACGCGGGTGCCAGGCCCCCACTTGTCGCCAGCGGGCGGCGCGACGTGGTCCCAGAAGCCGCCGTTCTCGTCGTAGGTGATGATGATGGCGGTGTCGGCCCAGTAGGGGCTGTTCTGCACCGCCTTGACCAGGTCAGCGACGTGCTGCTGGCCGGTGGCGAGGTCGGCGTAGCCGGGGTGTTCGTTGTTCTTACCGATCGGCTTGATGAACGAGACGGCGGGCAGACTGTTGTTCTGCAAGGCGGCGGTGAAGTCGATCTCGTCCTTCAGGTGTTGGGCCTTAGCCGGGGTGCCATCGGCGTAGTTGGCGTAGAAGGCGAACGGCTGGTGGTGATACTGGAAGTTGGGGTCGGGCTTGCCCGCCAAGGCATCGTTCCAGCCGCCAGAATACCAGGCCCAGCTAACGTTCTTGTCGTTGAGGCGATCGCCGATGGTCGGCGCGGTCTGGTTCGGCACAAGCTGGGTGGTGTCGGTGATGTTGGCGGGGTGCGGGGCGTTGACCGTGAACGAGGTGTTGATCACGTAGCCATCGGGCGTAACCGCGCCATCCTTGGTCATCACGCCGGTGGCATCCAGCACGGCAACCTTCGAGGCTGGCGCGTTGGGCCACTGCGGGCTGCAGGCGCAAATCAACCACTGGTGGTTGAGGAACGAGCCGCCAAACGCGGAATGGAAGAAGTTGTCGGCGATGGTATACTGCTTGGCAAGTTGGCCCTCCGGCATATTGCTAGCATCGTAGTAGCCCATCGACTCGCCCGCCGCATCGCTCCAGGCCGCGAACTTGTCCATCTTGCCGCCATCAATCTGAAACTGCTCCTGGTAATAGCGGTGTACCAGGTCGTCAATGTGGCCGGTCGTCGAGATATACTGCGCGATGTCGAACGGCGCAACTGGCAGGTTGGCCGGGTAGCGTGGGTCGGCCACTGGCGGGTGCTTGGAGGTATCCATTGGCTGCGGCAGGGTGGTGTAGGCCGTGCCACTCTTGTCCACCTGGTTCACTGCTGCGCCCGCATTGGCGATGCCGTTCGCACCGGGGAAGCTGCCGTACAGGCTGTCGAAACTCCAGTTCTCCTGGTAAATCACGATGATGTGGTTAATCTTGTTGATGCCGGTCGGCGTTTGCGCCGAGGTCGGCACGTAGCCAACTGTGAATAGCGCCACAACCGCTAGCAGGGCTAGCAGTCGGCTGCGCTTGACTGAGAACATCCGCATATCCTCCTCTGTTCCCCTGTGCGGGGCAACCCAAATAGCCGCGATCCTGCACGGCGCAACGGGACGTTACGGCGGCGCGATCCCATCTCCAAATGCCGATCTCACCCCACGGCCTTGCACCAGCCGCCACTGGTATGATAGCATCTTAACATTAAGGGGTGTTTAATGCAAGTTTAACGGATGGTTATTGATCGCCAATCCACCGCAGTTTGGTTGGAACTGTAACCTTCATTACACCTGCGATGCTTGTCCTATGCTATAATGCTTCATCGCTGGCTGGCCCTCACTACACAACCCCGGCGTTCGACTTCGGTTTTGGATGATTATTCTTATGCAGAAAGGATACATGAAGATGAAACAAAGGCGCATTACCTCAGTGGTTCTCACCCTCCTCCTGGTTTCCATTATTGTCCCCACCATCGCTGGCGCGCAGGCCGCTCCGCGCATTATACAGCGCGGCCTGAATCCCGCCCACGCCCCACTAGCAGCGTGGACGGATAAAGCGGTCGAGCCGGTACGCACCTATTTCCACGCTGCAGCCTCGGATAGCATCTATCTCTACGTCCTCGGCGGCAGCAGCTATGATGGCACTAACTTCGTAGATGTCAACAACTTGCAGCGCTACAACCCCGCCACCGACACCTGGACGCAGTTGGCAACTCCCACTGGTGTCACCAGCATCACCTCCGCTGCCGCTTGCGCGATGAACGGCAAGATTTACGTCTTCGGCGGCCAGGTTAACGGCTCCTATAGTCCCGGCGTGCTCATCTACAACATCGCGGGCAACTCCTGGAGCAACGGCCCCGCCCACTCCGGCGCTGGCTACATCTGGGCTAGCGCCGTCTGCGACCCCCACACCAACCAGGCGTTTGCCATCGGCGGCCTCACCGCTGGCCCGGACAGCAACCAGATCCGCATCTTCAACGCTGCCACCAACACCTGGGCCGCCGACGGCAC
>JANXYP010000183.1 GCA_025355955.1 Chloroflexota bacterium | reverse complement strand
TCAGTAATGGCGAAGGCAATCAGGCTGACCGCGCCGATTGCGAAGATGGTAAGGGTGCGGGCATCCCCCCAGCCCACTCCCTGTTCGCCTGCTGCCGAAGCACCGTAGAGGATCGAGCCAAATCCCACGCTTGAAAACAGGATACCCAGCACGTCCACCTTTGGTTTGCGTGGGCTGCGTTGCTCCTTGAGCCAGAGACCCGCGAGGGTAATGCCTAGAGCGCCAATCGGCAGGTTGATGTAGAATATCCACTGCCATAGGTTCTGATCAACCAGCCAGCCGCCCAGCAAAGGGCCAATCGCTGGCGCGAAGACCAATACGATGCCGAAAATACCAAAAGCCAACCCCTGCTCCTTGCGCTCGAACGCGCCGAACAGCATCGCAGTGCCAAGCGGTAGCGCAATGCCGCCGCCGATACCCTGTACCGCCCGGAAGATGATCAGTAGGATCAGGTTGCCGTTAGGACCAGCCAGTGCGGGCAACGCAGTGCTAATACCACAAAGCAACGAACCGACCACGAACAGAGCCAGGCCGAGCAGGTAGATGCGTTTTGCCCCAAAGCGGTCGCCCAAAAAGCCGGACAACGGTGTGGCGATACCCACCGCCAGGGTGTAAATGCTGATCACCCACTGTACCTCGTTGGTGTTGGCATGAAACTCACCTTGCAAGGTTTTGAGCGCAACATTGATGACCGTGGCATCGAGGATGACCATGAACAGGCCAAATACGACCGAGATCAGCACCTTCCACTTATACTCCATCCCACCGCTCTTCTGCGCCGCAGCGGGGGCGCTTGCCTGATCACTCATACAAATAGCTCCTTTTCGTTTGTCATTTGATTGCCGAGACCGTCCAGCAGGGTTTTGACCACAATCTCGCTAAGGGTTCGACCGGCAGCAAGGGTGGCGGGGATACCGTTGGGGTTACAAACTGTAGACATGATACTCATAAACATCCAGGCGCTAATCTCCGCATCGGTCTCGGGGCGCAATTCGCCGCTACGCACTCCACTCGCGAATAGCTCTTTTACCGGACCGAAGAAGTCGCGCAGGAAAACCTGGTTGAGCAAGGCGCGGCGCTCCTCATCGAGTTCACCACGCATATCCGCCTGCATCTGGTTCATATCGTAAGTGCTGCTAGTAAGCAGATAGTCGGTCAGCGCCCTCAGTCCGGGGCGCATGCTCTTGCCCATTAGGATGCGTTGGAACTCGTGGCTATGGCGGGCAAGCTGGCGTAGCAGCACCTGGGTATAAAGCTCCTGCTTGTCGCGGAAATAATAGTAGAGCGCGGGCTTGCTGATCGCACAGGCATCAGCAAGCTGGCTCATCGCCACCCCCTTGTAGCCATGCGCGGCAAACATCCGCTCCGCCTCGCTGATGATGCGCTCCAGCGTCTCCTCACCATGTTCGCTTATTTGTATTTCCGCTAGCATCCTCGCTCCTCGCTCCTTACCACTCGGTCAGATTATACCGCAAAAACAATGCCTTTGTCAATGGTTTGCACAGGATATTTGAATTTTTACTTACCGTTCGGTCATGTGCATGCAGTGCTTTGAAGGGCAAGGGAAGGTGCGCCTGAATAACGCCTGAATAACGCCTGAATAGCGCCTAACTCTACTATTGTATCGCATCAGGCAACGGCGTTATAATCACTATACCGAATAACGAGACGAGCATTAGCTCATAGAGGAGGCTGGCAATGAAGCGCAAGTATAGCAGCGCCCTGGCGGCGCTGGTGATGATGCTGGCTCTGACGATCAGCGGCGGGTTGAGCGCCAATGCCAACCCGACCAGCGTGGCGGGCGGCAAGTCGCAGCCGCAGGCTGCATCGGCCAGGCCATCGGTGGCCGAGCCGAACCCAAGCTGGCACGACCAATATCCCGACTATTATAAGGTGCGGATGGCCTCAGCCAACGACGGCTGGATTGTTGGCGCAGAGGGTGCAATCCGCCGCTACGCGGGTGGGCAGTGGGTTGCCTACGCCAGCCCGGTGACCACCACCCTACGCAGCGTCTACCCGATCAGCAATACTGCTTTCGCGGTGGGCGACAACAATGTGATTATGCAGTTCAGCAACGATGCCTGGCAGGTCACGCCTGGCCCCAGCACTTGCGCCAACTTCCGCGACCTGTGGATGGTCAGCCCCAGCGATGGTTGGGCTGTAGGCAGCACCTGCGCGATTACGCCTACCGCCGTGCTTGACCACTACAACGGCAGCACATGGCAGCCGACCACCGTGCCGACGAGCACTACCGGCCTCAACGCGGTACAGATGATCTCCTCAACCGAAGGCTGGGCGGTGGGCAACACTGGCACTATCTTGCACTACACTGGCGGTAGCTGGCATAACGTCAACAGCGGCATCAGCAGCGACATCTACAGCATTGCGATGCTCCCCGACGGCAGCGAAGGATGGGCGGGGTTCGTTGGTTACAATGGTTATTGCTACACATACAATAACGTAGATGTAATACACTACATTGGCGGGGTTTGGGGTAGCACACTGTCAGATGGAGCAAAGCATAAAGCGGTACCCAACCCTTGCATGGTCAGCTATGAAGAGGCGTACGGAATCGCTGCCCTCAGCGCCACTAGCCGTTGGTTCGTTGGCGCATACTCATATGTAGCCACCTTTAGCGCCACATCTCAGGGAGCGTACTATCAAGGTGGGATTGGCAGTAATACTTGGGATGGGCCAGGCGGTGGGGTTGATACCGATGCCTACCCTCTATATAGTGTATACATGGTGGCCGATAACAATGTGTGGGCAGTTGGGTATAGCGGTTACATCAAGCACTATGATGGTAACATCTGGAGCACCGTTGCTGGTGCGCCGCTCAACATCTACGGGCTTGACTACAATCCCACGCGAGGTGAACTGTATCAGGCAGGCACCACCAGTGAGGGAACAAGCAACCAAGCAAACACCGGGTCTATCCTGGTCACTAATCCGATCAATGCCAGCACCGTGCTAAGTTGCACCACCCCGCAAGTGATCTGGCGAGATGTTGCCAGCGCTGCCAGTGCAGATATGGATGCATGGACGGTGGGCTACAGTTATGCAACAGGCTTCACATACAACGGTTATGTGGCGCACATTACCACAAATGGCTGTGATGTCGCCACCGTAGCAACCGCCAGTCTCAACTCACTTATCGTCGTCTCCCCTTCGTTGGCAGTGGCGGTGGGCGGCCTCGGTACCTTGGCAGTCTACACTGGCACATGGCTAACTACCACGCTGGGTACTTATGACTTGAACGGAGTGGCCTACAAGAATGGGCGCTATTGGGCTGTAGGCAAACAGGGTACCATCTACACAACTATTAGCGACCCTGGCAACCCGGCTAACTGGCAAGTGGTACCCACAAACGGTCAAGACGATTTCCACAGCGTATCGGCCGTTAGTGGAAGTGAGGCATGGGTAGTTGGTACTCATGTGCGATACCACGTTCTAGGCAACAATGCAACTCGTGAAGACAGTAGCCACAACCTGAACAAGGTTTACATGGTTACGTCCAGCAACGGATGGGCGGTTGGTGGCGATGGCTCAATCGAACACTTCGACGGTAGCGGTTGGGCCACCCCGATCAACGGCGGCCCGGCACTGAACACGCTAGTATTTACCGCGCTCGGTGAAGGCTGGGCAGGTGGTCCAAGTCTTCAGGTACGCTCCGCTTGCTGCGGGGATGGCTCCTACAATCAGCCATATAACGAGGGCCACCTGCTGCACTTCGCGCCCGCCTGCTACGACTACTACACCGATGTGCCGCCTAGCTATTACGCCCATAGCTACATCCTCGACCTCAGTTGTCGCGGCATCGTCAGCGGCATGGGCGGCCACATCTATGCCCCCAATGCCAACGCCACCCGCATCCAGTTCGCCAAGATCATCTCTCTCGCTCGTGGCTGGATGCTGGCAACCCCCAGCAGCGGCCAAACTTTCAGCGATGTGCCACCATCCAACCCACTCTATGCCTTCGTCGAGGCCGCATACGCCAACCATGCCATCAGCGGCGCGGACGCTACAACTTGCCAGGCACGCGGGCTAGCCTACCCCTGCTTCCTGCCCAACGACCCGATTAGCCGCGCCCAGGCGGTGGTCATCACCGTGCGGGCCTTCGGCTGGCCGATCAACACCAGTGGTGGCCCTCACTTCAGCGATGTGCAACTCGCCAACTTCGCCTATCAAGCAGTGGAGACCGCCTACAATCGCGGCGTGGTCAGCGGGGTGGGCGGTGGGCTATTCGCACCCAACGCCAGCGTGACCCGGGCGCAGATCGCCAAAATCGTCGACCTGTCGCTCACCAGTCCGTGATGCTATATACACCCTCCCCAACCCCTCCCGGTGGGAGGGGAGTCCTTTACCTTACCATGCGAAATACGGCAGCGTGGGGAACCAATCCCCACGCTTTTTCGTTGTATAATGTGAGGACGAACAAAAGGTTTCGCCCTGGATGAAAGGAGCAAATTATGTCCAAGCACAACGAACTTTTGACCATCGCCAGTGTGGCGATGCTGCTGCTACTGATCGTGGGCAGCAGCAGCAATACGGCGGCGCAAATCAAACAGCCGGGGCAGCCGGTTCCTCCCGGCTGGCAGGTCATCACTGGGCTGGTGCCGAGTGGTGTTAGCCTCAACAGCGTTTACATCCCACGCACGGTGGATACGCCAGCGGGCGCGTTCGTGGCGGGCAACGATGGCACGGGGCATGGCGTGGTCTACGCCCTGAGCCAGCGTGGCTTCGGCGGCCCCTGGTCCAGCCAACTCGACCAGAGCTTTCCCAACCCACTGCGGGCGCTGGTCTGGCTCAACGGTGAGAACGTTTGGGCAGTCGGCGATGGCAGCCTGATTGCCCACCGTGATGCCAGCGGCTGGCACCAGATTAGCAGTCCCGTGCCGAACGCTAACCTACACGCCATTCAGATACTCGGCACAGGTAACGAGGGTTGGGCGGCTGGCGCGACGATTGATGCCTCAAGCGGCCAACTGCAGCCCGCGCTACTGCACTATAAGAGCGGCCAGTGGCAGCAAGATAACTCGATTACTGGCAGCGGCGACATCGCGGCCCTCAGCTTCGACTTCGCTGGTGATAGCGGCTGGCTGGTCGGTACGGTTGGCATCTGGCATTACCAGAACGGCAATTGGAGCAAGGAGACCA
The DNA here is from genome assembly GCA_025355955.1 of Chloroflexota bacterium. Lineage (GTDB taxonomy): Bacteria > Chloroflexota > Chloroflexia > QHBQ01 > QHBQ01 > QHBQ01. The sequence continues at coordinate 34,310 of JANXYP010000183.1, read as the reverse complement.
CCCCCGCACTGTGTGCTGGCTGCACCAGCAGCCTCGACGCTGTGAAGGCAATCAGCAGCGACGAGGCGTGGGCAGTGGGCAGCAGCGGCGGCACTTGCAACACCTGTATGCTGCAACCCTACGCCATCCACCGCAGCGGCGGCAACTGGCAGGCCGTGTTGCCCGACACCGCGATTGCCGGTACTGCGCCGGTGAATGACAACTATATGGCAACCCAACTCAACGCCGTCTACTTCACCGACGCGAACACCGGCTTCGCAGTTGGCAACATCACCCATTCGATAACTCGCACCAGCCCCGCAACCGCAGCCCCGCTGCTGATCCGCTACCAGAATGGCAACTGGAGCTACGACCCGCTGCCGATTAAGCAGGGTCTGCTCAATGCGGTATATGCAACCGGGCCAAATACCGCGCTAGCAGTGGGCGCGCAGGGGTTGATCCTCAGCGATGGTTACGGCAGCAGCGTCAACCCCTCGCCTACACCCGGCAGCAGCCCGGCAACGCGAGTGGCTGACCCACACGATGCCAATGTAACATACTTCGACCAGACCGGCCACACTCTGCGCGGCCCGTTCCGCGATTACTGGAACGCGCACGGCGGGCTGGCCCAGTTCGGCTACCCCATCACTGAGCAGTTCGCCGAGGGTAGTGGTATCACCAGCTATATGGTGCAATACTTCGAGCGCAACCGCTTCGAGCTTCACCCCGAGAACCAGCCGCCCTTCAATGTGCTGCTGGGGCTGCTGGGCCACACCGTTACGGTCGGGCGCGAGGGTGAGCTGCCCTTCAAGCGTACCCCAGCAATGGCGAACCCCGCCGCTGTCTACTTTGACGCAACCGGCCACAACCTGATCGGCCCGTTCCGCGCCTACTGGGAGCAGCACGGTGGACTTGCAATCTACGGCTACCCAATCAGCGAACAGTTCAGCGAGGTTAGCAAGACCGACGGCAAGACTTACATGGTGCAATACTTCGAGCGCAACCGCTTCGAGTTTCACCCCGAACTGCCCGCTCCTTACCAGGTCAGTCTCGGCCTGCTGGGGGTGCAGGTGCTGCAACAGCGCGGCTGGCTACCATGAGCATTGCAGACTGTAGATTGTAGATTGTAGATTGGGGCGGGTGGCTTGCGGCTGCCCACCCCTTTCCTTGCTTCTCCCCTTGCCCCGCCTGCTTCTGTATGCTACAATATCAAAGTCAGGCTAAGTGAATTATACCAGTTAGCCGAGCAGCGGGTGTAAATTGCACCAAGGCGGGCAGCCGCCCGCCCCTACGGTAAACACACCATCTCCTTGACGAATTGGTATTACATTCTACATTCTACATTCTACAATTCCAGAGGGAGCCGACCATGATCTTCCAGAGTCCGTATGCCGAGGTGAGCATCCCCGAAGTGACGCTTACCGAGTTTATGCTGCAAGGGGCGGCGGGCCGTGCCGATAAGCCAGCGATTATTGACGGCCCCAGCGGGCGCACGCTCACCTATGGACAATTGGTCGAGGCGGTGCGGCACGCGGCGGCAGGGCTGGCCCAGCGGGGGATGAAGAAGGGCGACGTGCTTGCCATCTACAGCCCCAACCTGCCGGAGTATGTAGTCGCCTTCAATGCGGTCGCCTCGATTGGCGGTATCAACACCACGGTCAACCCCACCTACACGGCTGAGGAATTGGCCTACCAGCTAAACGATGCAAAGGCGAAATACCTGCTGACCATCCCACAGTTGCTGGACAAGGCGCTGGCAGCAGCCAAGCAATCAGCAGTGGAGGAGGTATTCGTCTTTGGCGAGGCCGAGGGCGCGACCCCGTTCGCCGCGCTGCTAGATAACGATGGGCAGCCACCGCAGGTGCAGATCAACCCACGCGAAGACCTGGTTGTACTGCCATACTCCAGCGGCACCACTGGGCTACCCAAAGGGGTGATGCTCACCCACTACAACCTGGTGGCGAACGTGGTGCAGTGCAAGGATGTCGAAGCATACACCGAGGACGATGTGCTGATTGGTATCCTACCGTTCTACCATATCTATGGCATGGAAGTGATCCTCAACTTCGGTATATACAAGGGCGCGACCATCGTGACCATGCCCCGTTTCGACCTGGAGCAGTTTCTACAGCTGATGCAGGATTACAAGATAACCCGTGGCTACCTGGTGCCGCCCATTCTGCTGGCGCTAGCGAAGCACCCGCTGGTGGACAAGTACGACCTGTCGAAGTTGAAGCTGATCATGTCAGGGGCTGCGCCCTTGAGCGCGGAACTGACCCAGGCAGTATCAAAGCGGCTAGGCTGCGTGGTCAAGCAGGGCTATGGCTTGACTGAGACTAGCCCGGTGACGCACGTCAACCCCGACGACCCTGCTAAAATCAAGGATGGCTCGATTGGCCCTTGCGTCGCTAACACCGATTGCAAGATCGTGGATTACGAAACTGGCGCGGAGCAGGGGCCAAACCAGCGCGGCGAAGTCTGGGTGCGCGGCCCACAGGTGATGCGCGGCTACCTGAATCGACCCGAAGCCACCGCGCAGATGATTGATGCCGAGGGTTGGCTGCACACTGGCGATGTCGCCTACGCCGACGACGAGGGTTATTTCTACATTGTGGATCGGGTTAAGGAGCTAATCAAGTACAAGGGCTTGCAGGTTGCTCCCGCCGAGTTGGAGGCATTGCTGCTCACCCACCCAGCGGTGGCCGACGCAGCGGTTATCCCCATCCCCGACGAGGAGTCGGGCGAGATACCGAAGGCATTCGTGGTGCTGAAGGGCGAGGCCACTGCCGACGAGCTGATGGCCTTCGTCGCCCAGCACGTTGCGCCACACAAGAAGGTGCGCCAGCTTGAGTTCGTGGCCCAGATCCCCAAGTCTACCAGTGGCAAGATCCTACGCCGCGTGCTGGTAGAGCAGGAGCGGGCCAAGCGGCAGGGATAGCAATTAGGTAAATATACTAAGCCCCCAGCGGGGGTTAAGGGGAGAAAGCTCGAAGCGCCAATCAGGTTGGTCGTAAGCACGGACCTATTGCCGTATTTACCCTTAGCCTGCTGACTCGTCAAGATCCTCTCCCAACCCCCGCTGGGAGCTTTTTGCCTAGAGTTCGGGGGCTTCGCTGGTTGCTGCCATGGCTATGCTCAGGGCGCGGTATCCGTCCTAATTGGCGCGGGCAGGGCGGTGGGGAGTGGGTAGAGCTGATATTGGTACAGACCCTCATTTATCATGCGTACTTGGCAAAGTCGCGGCGGTCAATGTGTAGTTCACGCAAAATGCCACATAGAGTGCCGACCGCAACTTCCTAGTGCATTGGTACTGAGCTATTGAACTCGCCGTTGGATGTTCGTCTTGTAACCGGCACATGGCTGCCATTCTGCGCGTCGCGGATACAGCCATAATACCTGATTAATATGTCGAGGACTCGTTTGCCTGAAAACACCGGGTAATGAGGCATAGTAGAACGGTAGAGTAAGGGTCTTGACGAAACGAATGTCGGTGGGTTCTACAGGCTGACCGATGCGCTCCGAATATGCCTGCTCCATCTCTCTAACTCCATCAACCAAAGAAGTGCGGTGGGTGGTGGCAAGGGCTGCAGGGAGATCGGGCAACCGATTAAGATAGATGTCGGTTGCTTCTGCCCAGTCTGAAAGCGCCTCTACGAGAGTAGCACCCTACCCCACTGTACCAAACTGAACACAATCAACGATAAAGCTACTACCTTCCTCATAAATGTTGAGGGTGAGCGAATGTCTCTGTACCCCGGTTTTTGTGCTTCGATTTGTTATTGTTCCGACCATCGTCTGCCCCCTTGTTCAGCTTTTATTCCAGATTATGACACACCCAGACGTGTCTGTATGCTAGCACACAGCTGGCGTAGTTGTCAAGGACTTTTTGCCAGGCGGGTGTGCGTCACATTCACCTGCTTATCGCACCAGCGCCATCACCAGCGTGACCACCACCGCCGCGACTGCCATGCCGCCCAGCACTTGGCCGATGGTGTGCGCCCCCAGCTTGACCCGCGCCCAGCCCACTGTGGGGATGAGCGCCAACAGCGGCAAAGCCAGCAAGCCTACCAGCCAAATCGTAGTCACCGCCATGCCAGTGATGCCCGCGCTGTGGAAGCTAACCTTCCACAGCAAGGTGAAGGCGGCCAGGGCCAGACTGGTCAGCACCCCGCTGTAGACCACCGCGAGGAAGAGCGGAGTTGCGCCCAGTAGCGCCAGCGTCACTACGCCACCCACCGCGCTGATCAGGGAGACGGCGATAGGGCGGGTGCGTTCGCGGTGGCGAGGCAGGTGAAGGCCGCTGAGGGTGCCACGCTTCACCCCTACCACTACGTAAGTTGCGGGGATGACGCACAGACTGAGCAATGCCACCAGCGTCCACAGCAGGCCCGCGCCGAAGTCGCGGCTGCCGTAGAACCCCGCCAGGATGATGGTGGGGATGATCACGATAATCGGGTTGATCACATTGGAGATATGGTGCGCCACGGCATTGGCGCGGTCAGGCATGACGCGGCGGGTGGGTCGGGCCACCATTGCCCTGAGCGGGCGGGCCACGCTTACCTCATTGGTGTTGACGCTCATAATCCACCTCCTTGCTTTATCCCCTCCCCCACCGGGGGGGGTTGGGAGAGGGTCCGTGACTACCCTGCGCTTTCGATTAGCAGATCCAGGATCTGTTCGTTTACATCATCCCATGAGCGCTGCGCGGTGAACTGGCGGGCAGCGGCGGAGATGACGGCGCGACGGTTGCGGTCGCGTAGCAGGCTGGCAAGATGGTCGCTCATATCCTCGGCGGCGCGGGCGGGGTCGCATAGATAGCCAGTCAGCGCGGGCTGCACGATGTTGGCGGGGCCGCCGCTGTTCATCGCCACCACCGGCAGGCCAGAGGCCATCGCCTCCTGCACCACCTGGCCGAAGGTTTCGTGCAGCGCGGGAAAGGCGAATATGTCCGCGCTGGCATAGTGGGCGGCCAGCGCTTCGCCCACCTGCGGGCCGGTGAAGCAGACGTTGGGCTGGGCGGCAAAGTGCGCCCTGACCCGCTCGACCACGCCCTGATTGTCGTTGCCGCCCACAATCACGAAGCGGAACGGGGCTAGCTCCCCTCGCTGCTGCGCGGCCAGCAGCCGATTGTTTACCTTAGCCAGCAGTGGTAGGTTCTTCTCGAAGGCAATTCGGCCAACGTACAAAATAATATCCTCACCATGGGGGGCGAGGATGCGGCGCAAGGCGTTGCTACGATGGGCGGGGTTGAACAGGGTGGTATCCACCCCGCGTTGGATGGGGCGGAGCTTGTCCTGCCGCACCCCAATACGCTTCAGGTAGGCGAAGCTGGCGCGGGTGGCAAGCACCGCCCGCACCGCCCGGTCGTTGAAGATGAAAGCGGTCACTCGATCAATCAATCTGCCAGTGACGTTACGCAGCGGGTGGGGCAGGGTGGCACGGGCGAAGTCGCTAAGTTCGGTCTGGTAGTTGACCACAATGGGTAGACGGCGGCGGGCCTGCAACCAGATTAGCAGGCCCAGGCTGGCAGGGCTGGCAAGGTATACCACACTCGGCGCGACGGGGGAGGATAGCTGCCGTCGCAGCAGGAACGGTGTGACCACCCGCAGGTCGGGACTGGTGGGGAAAGGGAACCCACGCAGCCGTCGCAGCGGATAGTCACCGTCGTTCGCTAGCAGGTTCTGGCCTTCGGGCGCGAGGATGCGGAAGTTCGCCCCGCGCCGTTTCAGGTAGGAGCAGAATGCCAGCGTCGCCCTCGACACGCCGTTCAGTTGGCCGAACGACTCGGTCGCCACCAGCAGATTCAGTTCGTTCAGTTGCCTGCTCACGATTATTCTCCACATCCCAGGGTGAGCGCAGCCCACCCCTACCCAACACCTTGTTTTATCCGCTGCTCCGTTGAACTTAATCCATCGGCTGGCTTTTATCTACTACCATTCTACCAGGCGCGGGTTAACGGCAGTTTAACATAACGTCAAGGTCAGGTTAGCATCGTGTTAAGGGTAGGGCGGTCACCGGCTTCGTCATCGCAGCGAGGCGGTAGCGCACTCCAAACTTGAAATATCAGAGATTTTGGCGGGTGCGAGGTTTATGTTATGATAGGCGCAGAACAAACTGTAACCGGAGAGTGCGATGATAGAGGAGCAGACGCCCGCAATTGGCGAACTTGAGGAAGCGAACGCGAAGGCAGAGCCGTCGCACGTCCCTGGTGAGGCGACGGCGCGGCTGTCGCGCAGTCGCAACTTCAAAATATACTGGTTGGGGCAGTCGCTATCGGCGGTAGGCGATTCGTTTGCCCTGATCGCCATGCCGCTGCTGGTGTTCGAGGCGACCGGCTCGGTAGCGCAGATGGGGCTGGTGACGGCGACGAATGGGGTGGGGCAAATCATTGCGGGCATCGTCGGCGGGTCGCTGGCCGACCGCGTGAATCGGCGGCGGATGATGATCGGCTGCGACATCGCTCGCGCCTTGCTCTATGCCACCATCCCACTGTTCTGGGCATTGTGGGGGCCGCAACTGTGGCTGATTTATGTGGTGACTGCGCTGGGTGCGGTGCTGGGCAACCTGTTCAGCATCACCAACATCGCAGCGGTCGCCAACCTGGTCGAACGCCACCAGATCATTGATGCGAACTCCCGCTTGCAGGCGACCTACGGCCTGGCCTTCTTCGTCGGGCCAATGCTGGCGGGGCTGGTGTCGCACAATCTGGGCGGGCCAGCGGCGGCGGTGGGCATTGACGCGCTGTCGTTCACCGCTTCGTTCGTCACGCTGCTGTTCGTGCGGCTACGCGAGGAGGCGGCGAACCGTACTACGGTGGCGCAGGGCAGTCGCATCCAAGAGTTGCTGGCGGGAGTGCGGTTCCTCTGGCAGCAGCCGGTGCTACGGGCGCTAACCATCCTGTTCGGCCTGGGCAACCTGCTCACCTTCGCGGGCCTCGATATGTTCATCTATCGGTTGAAGCATGACCTGGGACAGAACGACGATACGGTTGGCTTCGTGCTGGGCGTTGCCAGCGTGGGAGCGATCATCTCCGCGCTGCTTGCGCCCGCGATGCGGCGGCGCTTCGGCTTTGGGGTTAGTTTCATCTTCGCCTCGGTGGTGCAGGCGGTTGCGTTCATGGCGATTGGGCTGGTTCCCAGCGTGGTGCTGATCATGCCCAGCGTGGTCGGCTTTGTGTTCGGTGAGCGCATTCGCGGCATCAACTCGGTAACACTGCGCCAGGAGATTACCCCCGATTACCTGCTGGGGCGGGTGACGGCGGCGTTCTGGACATTGCTGCAGGTGCCGGGGCCGTTCGGCGCGGCGATTATGACTGCACTGGCCGCCAGCTACGGCGCACAGCCGATCCTGCTAGCGATGGGTCTCGGCGGGCTGGCGTTGACCGTTGCTGCGCTGTTCACCCCGATCAGGCTGGCGCACCCGGAGCGGGTGTATGCGGTGGATAAGTGAGGAGTGAGAAGTTTGGTATCTACCCAGACAGGAAACCGGCCTTCGCCAATCTTCGTGCTGGGGGCGGAATTGGCGCTAGTCCAGACATAGATGCTGGAGGTGCCGTTGCCTTTCGCGGTATTGTCGCTGCCGCAGGTGTATGGCTCGGCGCTGTAGGCGTAGCTGGTACGGTTCGCATTGAATGGCGCACCGCTGAGGCCGTAGATAGTGTAGCGACGGTCCGGCGAGGAGCCGGGGATGGGGTTTTCGCTGACGCTCTGGGTGCTGAAGTCAAGCGTCTTGAGGTGGGGGATGCTGCCGCACACCCCTCCATGTTCCGCCGAGTTGACCACCAACGCGGTCTGGCCGATGAAGTCGTAGTCGTCGTAACGGCCCGTATCGCTCAAGGGCTGTGGCGGGTCGGCGCTGTTCGCGCTGAGTTTGTGGATCCACACCTTTGCGCCAGTGCCGAACGGACCAAGGTCGCTCTGCTTGCCGCCCGCAAACACCAGCGTGCCATCGGGGGCGAAGTTCAGCCAGGCAACCTCGAAGAAGTCAGCATCGCCCTGCTTGGCGGTAGGGTTAAGGCTGACCAGGGTATAGGGTTTATGCTCGGTCATATGGCTGAGGCCCAGGGCCATGATGTTGCCGCTGGCATCAACGTAGACTAGCTGAGTGCCGTCGGGGAACAGAGTGTAGAGAGTGCCGGTCACGCCGCTATCCACCATGAAGTTAGCGGGGTCGTTGGCCGAGGCGGGGAAGATGCGATAGATTTCGGTCGCCTCGCTGGCGTTCGAGCTGGTTGGGGCAGCCGCGACGAAGTAATTGGCGAACCATACCGGCGGCTTGCCGATGCCGCTCAGTTTGGTGGCCTTGCCGCCCGCAACCAGGTAATAGTCGGTCACGTCATAGGTGCCAGAGGTGAGCGTCAGATTGTAAACCAGATATTTGCCGTCCTTGCTGGCGCTCAAGCCGGTTATAATCTCCCCCGGCTGCCGGTCGACCTTGATTACCAGCTTGCCTGCGTCGCTGCCGTCCGGCTTCATCGTGTCAATCGTTTGCCCATCGCTGGCAAGGTAGAAGATTAGTTCGCCGCTGCCGAAGGTCGGGCCGGGCGTGTAGCTTTGCGGTGTGGCAGTTGGTGGGTTCGACTCACCAGGGATGGGGGTGGGCGCAGGCGCAACCGCGATGCTGGTATCCGCCCAGAGCGGATAGCGGCCAGCGGCGACTTTGCTGCTCTGGCCGCCGCTCCATACGTAGACGGTAGCAGCCAGGGTAACGGTCGGCCCTGTGCCTGCGTTGGCGCAGGTGTAGTTGTCGAGGCTATAAGCAAAGGTTGAGCTGGGGTGATTGGGGTTGGCAGGCGCAACGCTAAGACCGTATAGGCGGGCGTTGCTGTCACCTTGCTGCCCAGGCAGCGCAACCGTGGCAGTCACGGCATTGCCGATGCCCAGCACGTCAATTGCCGAGCCAACCGCACAGGCGCTGATGTGAAAATCGGAGGCAACCACGAGGGTGTTCATATTGGCGAAGCCGTAGTTGTTGCTGCCATAGCGTCCGCCGAAGTCGGTGAAAGACTGTGCCGCAGCCAGGGCTTTACCCGGCCCCTTGCTCAGATCGTACATCCACAGCCGCTGACCGTTGCCGCTGGCCCCCACATTCTTGATTTGCTCACCGCCAAACACCAGCGTCTTGCCGTCGGGCGTGACTGCGGCAAACATGGCACCGAAGAAATCGGGGTTGTTGTCGGCGGGTTTGTCGTTAAGATGCAGTACCAGCGTGCCGGTATAGTTGCCATATGGTGGTGGGTTCGTGCCGATGCTGTAGATGTTATCCAGCGCGTCCAGGTAGAGGATGTTACTGCCATCGGGATACCAGGCAAGATTGCTACCCTGCACGCCCAGCCCTGCGCCGGACGGTCCGCCTGCTGCATCAGCATTGTAAACTGCCAGGTCGCCAGGCGTGCCGCCTTCGCCCACCGACCCACTAGCGACAAAGCGATGCCCGTACCATACAGGTAGGCTGGCAACCCCATCCAGCTTGCTGGCCTTGCCATTGCTGACCAGATAGTAGCTAGCATCCTCGTAGGTAGCAGTATCCACTAGCTTGTAAGCCAGGAACTTGCCATCCACGCTGGCGCTCATGCCCGCCACATCCTGACCAGCGGGTATATCAATCTTGAGCAACGGCTGCTTGTTGCTGCCATCCGGCTTTACAGTATAGATAATGCCATCGCTACCCAGATAGAAGATTAGCTTACTGCTGGATGCGCTGACTCTGCCAGTGGTCGGGGTGGTGTTCGGGGCGCTGGCAGGCGTGTCGGTTGCGCTGCTTGACGGAGCGGCAGTGGGCGGCGCAGGGGTGACAGTGGGTAGGTCGAGCATCACCGGCGTAGAGGTGGGTGCGACGGAATTGGTAGTGGCGGTAGCTGCTGCCGCTGCCACCGTCGGCGAGGTAGCCATTGCTACGGTGGTTGGGCTGGCGGCGGGCCGCGTCGGGGTAGCGGGTGGCAGCGTAGGGGTATTGTTGCTTATCACATCGCAGGCGGTCAGGCTAACCAGGAATAGGATAGCGAAACCGATGGCAGCGCGCTGGATTTTCATCATTTGCTCCTTACAGGATATGGCACAATCAAAACGCGCATAGCGGGGTCGCCAGGCGCGTCGAATCTGTTTCCGTTGGCACTAATTAAACGTGCGGGGATGTGGAAAAGTTGCAAACTGCAAACACCAGGGCGAACAACGGTTCGCCCCTACAGAAATGCACCATCACTTCGGCTAATTGGCATAAGAAGCTATCAATAAGCCATCCGCTATTCGTAGGGGCGAACCGTTGTTCGCCCTGCTCAGATTAGTTCTTAGGGGCGAATCGTTGTTCGCCCTGCTCGGATCGGCTCTAAACCTCGCGCTTCATCTTGCCCACAGCCCGCTTCAACTCGAACAGGGCGCGGCCCTGGTTGCCTTCGGCATCGAGGACCACGACCATGAAATATTCCTTGTCCACCATTGCGGCGATGAAGGTGCGCTCCGCTGCGTTGATGATGAAATCCTTGATCTTGCCGCCCTCCAGCTTGCCAGCCGAGCGGTTCAACGCGCCCATCAGCCCGGCCAACTCGATCGCCATCTCCTCGTTGGCCTCCATGTCCTCGCGATCATTGGCCTCGGCTTCGACCATCTCTACCGCGATGCCGTCGGTGCCGACCAACCCCGCTGCCTGCGCCCCTTCGATGCTCTCCATCGTGCTACTCAGTATCTCGCGAATTCTCAGTGCCATGCCCTTGTCCCCCTTTATGCGTCACGTTATGTTATGTTGAGTATAGCAGAGGCGGCGGGAAAATGCAATAGGGCATTTGAGTGCTGAGGTTTGAGGTTTGAGGTTTGGATGGCAAAAAGCCTCCCCCAGCAGGGAAGGTTGGTGGGGAGAATCTCGCAACGCATCAATGCTCATCGCAGAAATCGGTACTAGACTGATGCCTCGTAGCTCATGCCTCATGCCTTCGCTACATCTCGCGCCGTCCCTCGAAGGCGCGGGTGAGCGTCACCTCGTCGGCATATTCGAGGTCGCCACCCATAGGTAGGCCGCGAGCGAGGCGGGTGGTGCGGATACTTAGCGAGTGGATCTGGCGTTGCAGGTACATGGCGGTGGCATCACCTTCCAGGTTGGGGTTGGTGGCGAGGATGACCTCTTCGACCTTGCCGCCGCGCAGACGAACGAGCAGCTCGCTGATCTTCAGATCTTCAGCCATCACCCCTTCGAGGGGGTTGAGCGCGCCACCCAGCACGTGGTACACCCCCTTGAAGCCGCCAGTGCGTTCGATTGCCAACACGTCGAGCGGCTCTTCGACCACGCAGATGCAGCTATGTTCGCGGTTGGGGTTGGCGCAGATAGCACAGGGGTTCTGCTCGGTGATGTTAAAGCAGGTGGTGCAGAAGATAATCCGCTGGCGCATATCGGTAAGCGCATCGGCCAGGTTCTCCGCCGCGTTGCCGCTGCGTAGCAGGTAGAAGGTCAGTCGCGCCGCGCTCTTGGGACCAATCCCTGGCAGCTTGGCAAACTCCTCGATCAGGCGGCTAATCGGTTCGGGCGTAGTCATTGCAAGGTTCTCGCTCTCGTTCTCAGGCTCAATTTGCTGGTCAGGTTAGTGCCTAATTATACCATATTTGTGCGTGGCGATGCCAATTTTTACATTAGGGAATAATTATGCACCGTTGCTATTATACATCGTAGTTAGGCGACAGCTTGACCGAACCCCCCTGCCTATGATAGAATAGCGCAGCCCTTTGGCGGGCGCAGCCGCTTGCCCGGCGGCAGCCAATCTCGCTCTTTACCTTCAGGAAGGATACGTCTGCCTTGCAACCCGACCAAACCAGCGGGCCGGAAGAGACTACCCCACCGATCACCGCTGCTGCCCAACCCCAATCAGAATCCGAGGCGACGCTGCTCCCCAATGTGTTCCAGTTGGACTCACCCCCCCATCCCCATAGGGAAGAGCCGCGTTCGGGCATCCCCGCCTCATCCCCGCCGCTAGCTGCGCTGCCGCCGCACCGCGATATAAGCGCAAGACAGGATTTGGCGGCGCTGGTTGCATGGCTGCGTCGTATCGGTCGGTGGCTGATCGCGCATTGTGGCTTCTGGCTGGCGATGGTGGCGATCGGGTTCGGCTTGCTCGGCCAGCGTATCTACAGCAGCTTCAATGGCTCCTTCCAGGAAGATTATGGCGATGCGCCCAAACTCTACCTGATTGGCTGTTCGCTGATCGTGATCGCCTTCCTGTTCACCTATAAAACCAGGGTATTCTTTCGTAGCGGCAGCTACCAGTCGCCTGCAGCGGAAGCGGCGACGATCTCGAACAATATCGTGATGGCACTGCGGGTGGCGTGGGCGCGACCCGCTAACCGCCGCCTGTTCGCCATCCCCTGGTGGCGGTTTGCGCTACTCGCTGGCGCAGGGTTGACCGCGTGGCTGGGGGTAAGCCGCTGGCTGGCGATACCCCTGGATGGACACAATGGCAACGACCTCGGCGCAATCGGCTACTGGGTGATCAGCGTCACCCTGCTGGTGTTCGCCTGCGTGCTACAGCGCCACGATACCTGGCCGCTGAACGCGCTCAACCGCGACGAGTACGCCGCTGGCGCGATTGACGAGGATGGCCGCGCCGGAGATGGGGGCTGGGCGTTTGCCAACCATCGCCTGGAGATAGCGCTGGTTGCCGCCATCATCCTGGTTGCGGCTGCCCTGCGCCTCTACAACCTGGGCGGCGTGCCAACCGGCGTGTTCGGCGACGAAGCCTATCTTGGCCTGATTGCCCGCCAGATCGAGCATGGCAACTTCATGGGCGCGCCTTTCCTCGGCCCCGGCCCCTGGTATAACGTGCCGAGCATGGTCTCCTATTTGATCGTGCCGGGGATGTGGCTGCTGGGCGACACCAGCATCGCCGCGCTGCGCTTTACCACCGCGCTATCCGGGGTGGTGACGGTTTTCTTCATGTACCTGCTGCTGCGGCTGATGTTCAAGGGTCGCACCGCCCTGATCGGCGCGTCGCTGCTGGCAGTCAGCGATGTGCAAATCCAGTTCAGCCGCTACACTCAGGGTACCGAGCAAATCGCCACCTGCTGGGTGATTTGTTTCTACTTTCTATACAAGGGGCTGCGTACCAAGCGCTACCTTGATTTCGTCTGGAGTGGCCTCGCGGCTGGCTTCAGCCTCTATCTGTACCCCTCCTCGCGCCTGATCGCCGTGCTGCTGGTGCTGATGGTTGGCTATCTATTCGTGCGTCGCCTCAGCTTTGTGCGCGATTACTGGTCGCATATAGCAGTCTGCGCTTTCGCTACTCTGCTCATGGCTGCGCCGATCCTGGGCTACACCCTGAAGTATCCCACCCTTTTTGGCGAACGAATGCAGGCGGTCTATGTCAACTACGGCGGCGCGGCGCAGGAGACTTTCCAACGCTGGGGTATCCCCTTGCCCACCGACCCGCCCTACACGGGAGCGGCAGGCCCGCTTAGTGTCGCGGCGGTGCAGAACGTAATCAAGAACTGGAACCAGGGCTGGAGCAAGATGCTCTGGAGCCAGACCAGGGTAACATACCTGGTGCTTAACGCCACCGCCGACCGCGATTACTTCTACACCACCGGCCTGCCCTTGCTCAACCCCACCGAAGCGATTCTGACCATCCTGGGGATGGCCTACTTCCTCTGGCGCTGGCGCGACCCCCGCTATATGCTATTCAACATCTGGTTCTGGCCGGGGATGTTCATTGCCGTGGCGATGACGGTAGGCGCTCCCGATGTGTTGCGCCTGGCGGGGTTGCCGCCCGCCTGGGTTGCGTTCCCCGCCGTGCTGCTCAACAAGATTGTCTATGAGGCGGAGAAGACCGGCTGGTTCGTCCGCCCTGAGCTACGCAACTGGATGCGGCGGCGCAGCCATTCCCTGCGCCGGACGCTCACCCCCAGCCCGCAACCCGCGCTGGCGATGGCAGGTACAGCGCAGCCAGGTGGCAATATGATGATGCAAACGGTGGGCAGCGCCGTCGCGTATCCGACCCACCCAGCGCGGCGCGTTTATGTGGGCGGACTACCTACCCGGCCCGCTAACCGCCCCACTGCTGATACCCGGCTGCCCACCCGCCCGCTTGCCCGCCGCGCCCCGGCTACCAAACTGCCTACCCGGGTGGTGCGCAAGCCGCTTCCGGTGGTACACAAGCCGCGCACCGGCCCCGCCTATCTCAACCTTGTCCTCGCCCTGGTAGTATTGCTCTGGGGAGCGCAGAATATCAATACCTATTTTTCCGTCTACCCCAGCACCTTCCCCTGGATCGGCAACGATACGCAAGCCCGCTACATTGCGGCGCTCGGCTCTGGCTACCATGTCTACTTTATGGGGATGCACCAGTTCTACTATGGCTACGCGCTCAATACTTATCGCGCTCCTAATGTCGAGGGCGCGGACTTCTTCAACCCACCCGCGCTGCTGCCCATCCATGACCGCCCCACCAAGGATGCCGCTTTCCTCATCTTCCCCTACCATCAGCCGTTCCTCGATGCGGTCAAGCAATACTATCCCAACGGCGCTAGCAGCGTAATCAACTACGTCTCCAACCACAGTCTGGCCTTCACCAGCTACGTCGTGCCGCGCACCCAGATTGCCTCCAGTCAGGCGCTGACCGCCCGATACTACGCCACCACAGACCTGGCGACTAACGCGCCGGGCGTGGCGCGGGCAACTGCCAGTTCCTTCAGCCTGAGCGATGCGCCACATAGTCCGCCCCCCGACCTCAGCTATCCCGCTAGCATCCGCTGGGAAGGAAACCTATATGCTCCGGCATACGGCCTGTACACGCTGGAGCTAAAGAGCACCGATCAGGCGGGCAAGCCTGCGCCCGTCAGCCTCCACCTCGATGGGCAGCCCTGGCTCAACCTCAGCGCGGGCGAGGCGAGTAGCAGCGCCAATCTGGTGTTCGCCCAGGGCTGGCACCACCTCAGTTTGCGGGCGGCATTGCCCAATGCCAGCCAGCGCATCAGCCTGCGCTGGCGCATTGCCAACCAGCCGCTGGCCGACATCCCCGCCAACTATTTCTACAACGGGCCACTCTCCGGCCAGCAGTATGGGCTGATCGGTGAATATGCGCCGCTGGGCCAGGCGGTGGCCGCCCGCCGCGTCGACCCCTTCATCGGCTTTATGAACACTGCCGACCTGGTGCAGTCCAACCAGCCATTCACCATCATCTGGCGGGGCAGCCTGATTGCCCCTAGGACGGATAGCTACAGCTTCAACATTACTGCCGAAGGAGCGACCACGCTCAAGATTGACGGTCAGCCGATATTGTCCGGCGGCCCGGACCGCGGTGGCGAGCAGCCACTTTCGGGTGCGGCGCTGCCGCTCACCGCTGGCGCGCACAAGATCGAGATAGATTATCAGTGGCGGCAGGATTTCGGCTCAATCAAACTCTACTGGTCATATCCTTCGCAACCAGGTGGCAGCGGGCTGATACCCAGCAGCGCGCTTCGCCCCGACCCCAGCATCTGGCGTGCGGATCAGCTCACCGACTTCAACCCCGCTAACGCACCCTACCCGGTGGCAACCAGCCTCGCCACCCAGCAGACTCCCGCGCTGGTTATTCCCCGCAGCGGGCAAGCGCCATTCAGCCACCCGCAAGGCAGCGGCGTTGACCTGCAGGGCAACATATTCGTCGGCCAGGATCAGCCACCCCACGTTTACAAGTTTGATAAGAGCGGCAAGCAAGTGGCCGACTGGCCTGTGCTGCCCGACACCGTCGTGGGCGCGGCCCGCCTGTTCGACCTGGCAGTGGACAATCGCGGGCAGGTCTACGTCCTCGATCCGGTGGGCAAGACGCTGGAAGTCTACGATAATAGCGGCAAGCTGATCGGCCATCGCAATACCAACAACAAGTTTGCCGCCTATGCCCCCAGCGGGTTGGCGGTAGACAGCGCAGGCAACGTCTACATTGCCAACACCGGCGGTAGCGACATTATCAAGATTGACCCCAACGATAACCTGGTGAAGGTGATCAGCGGCGACCAGGACTTCCCCACCGTGAACGGCAAGATCGACCCCCACCGCGCCGACCAGCCGTTCGATGTTACGGTTGGCGATGATGGCTCAGTATACGTGGTGGACCTGCACCAGCGCATCATCAAGTATACCCCCGACGGCAAGTACGTAGCCGAGTGGAGGATTGGCAATATCGGCGGCGGCACTGCCAGTATGCACCTGGCAAGCTACAAGAACGTGGTCTACATCAGCGACAATGCGGCGGGTGGCATCTATATGCTGAACACCAGCGATGGCAGTATCAGCCTGTTGGGCGGCCCTGGCAGCGACGCGGGCCAGTTTGCCAACCCCTCCGGCCTCGCCACCGACCCTAGCGGCAGGCTCTATGTTGCCGATCGCGACAACAATCGCGTTCAGGTTTTCGATAATCCGGCGAAGTAGCATTGATGCGCTTCACGAGGGCTATGCGATGCAACCTACCCCAGGATTCGTTATTACGATAGGCGCCTGATGCGCGCACTTGGAACGTTGGTGTAGGGGCGTATGGCATACGCCCTGCTGCAACTGCTGCAATGCCAGTTGTACCCCCTCATGTCGTCCGACTTTTTAGCTGGCGATTAGCATTGATGCGCTTCACGAGGGCGTATACCATACGCCCCTACGAAAATTAGACAATTCCCATCCCAATCCCAATGCCGACGTATGGGCGCATCGCATACCCCCTGCTGCAACCGCCTTAATGCCCATCGTAACCAGCAACGTTGGTGTAGGGGCGTATAGCATACGCCCTGCTGCAACTGCAGCAACGCCTATCGCAAGCATTAACGTTGATGATGAGCAGTTTGGCAGGGTGTGTTACAAGTTATTGGGTAGCTTGTTCGCTCACCAGGGCGGGCCACCGCCCGCCCCTACGTTTACCCAATAACTCGTAACACACCCAGTTTGGCATACGCCCTTGCCTAATATCTGTTTTTGGCTTTTAATAGCCTATATTCGTCAAGGAGAAAGCCAATGAAGCTCTCTCATGATCCTGAATACAACATTGCCTACATCCAGTTCTGGGACGAGGATGCGGAGGTGGATTCTGTAGAGGTTGGGAATGACATTGTAGTGGATGTTGCACCTGATGGCAGCGTCTTTGGCATCGAGTTGCTCAACGCCAACAAGCAGCTTAAGCTCACCGATAAAGGTAAGCTCTTGTTCGTCAACGAAACGGCTAATATCAGCACTGAGCTATCTCTGACCTAAGTGGTAAGCTCACAACAGGGCGCGATAAATCCGCGACCCTACGCCCATCCCAATCGGTTTATTATTACAACCGTAGATGGCAAGTTAATGAGGTCAAGCCGATGCACGCAATCCGTTTTCTCCGCTTCTCCGTTGAACCTAATCCGCTGGCTGGTTTTCCTATCTTACGGTTGTAATATTATCCGTTTTTACAATCCGTTGGCTAATTGCACCAGGGCGCGATAAATCCGCGCCCCTTCAAACAGCAAAGGGCGCACCAATCGGTGCGCCTCTTACTTGTAACTTTCAACCTTCAACTTTCAACCTTCAACTCAAGCCACCGGCACCATCGGCTGCTGCTGCTCCGCCGCCTCGACGGTGGGGCGGCTCTTGCTGCGGCTGCGCTTCGGGGGGGATAGTGGCTCCAGGGCCAGGTTCAGCACTTCGTCCATAGTGTCCACATAGATGAACTTCATCGCCTTGCGTAGCTCCTCGCTGAAGTCCTCAACGTCGCGGGCGTTGCGCTTCGGTACGATTACGGTGGTGATGCCCGCCCGCTTGGCCGCCAGGGTCTTCTCCTTGAGGCCACCGATGGGCAGCACCTTGCCACGTAGGGTTATTTCGCCAGTCATCGCCAGGCTATCCTTCACCTTGCGGCCAGTCAATAGGCTAGCAAGCGCGGTGGTCAGGGTGATGCCCGCGCTCGGCCCATCCTTGGGAGTCGCCCCCGCCGGGATGTGCAGGTGGATATCGCTGGTGGCAAAGATGTCCTCGTCAATGCCAAGTTCGGTGGCGTGCGCCCGCACGTAACTGAGCGCCGCCTGCGCCGACTCGCGCATCACATCACCAAGCTGGCCGGTGATGGTCAGTTGCTTGCTGCCCTTCATCCGCGTCGCCTCGATGAACAGGATCTCGCCGCCCACCTCGGTCCAGGCCAGGCCAGTCGCCACGCCCGGCATATTGACCATCTCGGCCACATCCGACTCGAAGCGCGGCTTGCCCAGGTACTCAAGTACCCGCACCGACGTGACTTCTACAGGGAAGGTCGTAGCGACAACCACGATCTTCTCATCGGCAACCTTCTGCTTGCCCGCCTTCTGCTTGCCCTCCTTGACCTCCGGCGCGGGCGGCTGGGCCATGGCCTGAGCCACTTCCTTCACCACCTTGCGGCAGACGTTGGCAATTTCGCGTTCCAGGTTACGCACGCCCGCCTCGCGGGTATAGTCGCGGGCGATGGTCAGGATTGCATCGTCGCTGAAGCTGATGTCCTCGCTGGTGAGGGCGTGAGCAGCGGTTTGCTTCGGCACCAGATAGCGGCGGGCGATGTGCAGTTTCTCCTCCTCGGTGTAGCCACTGAGCGGCAGGATCTCCATGCGGTCACGCAACGCGGGCGGGATGTTGTCTAGCCCATTCGCGGTGGCGATGAACATCACCTTGCTCAGGTCGAAAGGCACATCGAGGTAGTGGTCGCGGAAGTCCTTGTTCTGCTCCGGGTCTAGCACTTCCAGCAGCGCGCTAGAAGGGTCGCCACGATAGTCCATGCCCAGCTTGTCCACCTCGTCGAGCATGAATACAGGGTCATTCGACTCGGCGCGGCGGATGGCCTGCACCACCCGACCTGGCATCGCGCCGATGTAGGTGCGGCGGTGGCCCCTTATCTCAGCCTCATCGCGCACGCCGCCCAGCGACATTCGCACGAACTTGCGACCCAGGGCGCGAGCGATGCTCTGGCCCAGGCTGGTCTTGCCCACCCCAGGCGGGCCGATGAAGCAGAGGATCGGTTCGCGGTTGTGCGGAGTGTGCGGTGACGGCGTAACGGTGGGTGGCACATCCATGTCCACGACCTCAATCTCGTTGAGCGGCTTCAACAGCGCGGCCCGCTCCTCGCGCAGCTTACGCACCGCCAGATATTCGATGATGCGCTCCTTGATCTTCTCAAGGTCATAATGATCTTCGTCCAGCACGGCGCGGGCCTTGATGATGTCAATCTCGTTCTCGGTACTCTTGTCCCAGGGCATCGCCACCAGCCACTCCAGGTAGCCGCGAATCACGCTATACTCCGGCGCTTGCTGGGGCAGCTTGGCGAGGCGATCGAGTTCGCGCTTGGCTTCCTTTTCCGCTTCGGGGTGCATATGCGCCGCCTCGATCTGCTCACGCAGGTGGTTGACCTCGGAGGTGGCATCGTCGTCATCGCCCAGTTCGTGCTGCAGCACTTTGATTTGCTCACGCAGCATATATTCGCGCTGTGTCTTGCTCATCTCGTCCTGCACCTTGCCCTGGATGCGGCGACCCAGCTCCAGCACTTCCAGTTCCTTGTTCAGCAGCGCGTTCAGCTTGTCCAGCTTGCCGCGCAGACTGCTGATCTCCAGCAGCTCCTGGCGCTCCTCCACATTGGCGCGGAGGGGCAGGCTGTTGATCACAAAGTAGGTGAGCTGCAGCGGCGCACTGATGTTCACTACGGCGGTGGCGATTTCGTCTGGTAGGTTGGCGCTCAGTTCGACGATGCGCTGCACCTGGGTCTGTAGGTTACGCACGCGGGCATCAATCTCCAGCCCCTCTTCTTCCTCATCGGGGTAGAGTTCGATCTTGGCCTTGAGGTAGGGCTTGTGCTGGGTGTATTCCAGAATCTTGACCCGCTGCAAGCCCTGCACCAGCAGCCGCATCGTGCCATCGGGCATCTTCATCATCCGCTCGATGCGGGTAACAGTGCCGATGCGGAAAGCATCATCAGGACCAGCGCCATCGATGCTGGCATCCTTTTGTGCCACCATCACCACCAGCTTGTTGCCAACTACCACATCGTCAATCAGGCGCAGGCTGCGCTCCTGACCAACTGCCAACGGCGAGCCGGTGAAGGGGTAAATCACGGTATCCTTCAGTGGCAGCACCGGCAGCACTTCGGGGGCGTGTTCCTCGCTCTCAATGCTGATCTCGCCATCATCCAATACATCTATGTCGGGGGCAATAAAGATTACATTTTCGTCTTCACCGCTCATTGTATTTATCCTTTGGTTGAGCGCTTTCTGCGCTGCATCCCTGGCGGCTTTGGCCTTCTTATCATCATTTGCCATGGTGTTGTCCTTTTGTGTGCAACTGCCTTGTGATTTGGTAAAGCAATGCGGGCGGCGTTCTATCAACGATCGCGGATCGCGCCGCTAAGGGATTATACCAAATATACGCAGACGGTTGCGTTAGAGGGCTATTAGATTTGCCGCTTTATCGTGGCAAAACGTAATGAGGGGATGTGAACAGGTAGTGGTGATTGCTTGGCTCTCCGCGCCGCAACCAACTCCAGGTGCGGGTGGCTTCGTAGCGGCTACCTTTGGCTGCGACAAGGTGATAGGCTAATTTAATTGTTGCCCACAAGTGGTGAAGGACAGTAGTGTTGGAAAATAACCCCCCAAAACCACCTGCTTTGTTATAACCAATTAGCCGAGGCAATACTATAGTTCTGTAGGGGCGAACCGTTGTTCGCCTTGCCTCAATCTATAATAATATTATACCAATTAGCCGAGGCAATACTATAGTTCTGCAGGGGCGAACCGTTGTTCGCCCTACCTCAATCTATAATGATGTTATACCAATTAGCTGGGGCAACACTATAGTTCTGTAGGGGCGAACCGTTGTTCGCCCTGCCGCCCATCTATAGCAGCACCACCGCTAATTGGTATGGCAGCTTCGTACTATTAGATAGATGTTTTTACCGTGGGTAAAGTTTCGTTAGCCGGTCAGGGCGACAGCGGTTGGGGCAATGGGGTGGGTGGCTCAATCATGGTGATCGGCAGCGCGTGGCGGGCGGCAGGCTGAATAGCGAGGGTGGGTGAATTGGCTTGACCGCTGCGACGCGGGTTATCTGGTAGCGGGGTGGTGGTGCGCACCACGGCGGTAGCTTCGTAGGTGACAACCGTGGTGGCGGCGTAGGTACGGGCCGGACTGATCAGGTTGTCGTGGGGCAGGTAGTTACCGAGGGTGGCAGGCAGCACGTAGCTAAGGAGACCGAGAATGAGCAGCACAGCAGTTACCGCCGCCAATGCCGACCAGCGCGGGCGCTGCATTGGCATCGTCAGGTTGAGGACGGCAGGGTGACGGCGTTGTTGTAGGCGCCGAGTGATCCCCGGCCACAGATCGCGGCGGTCGGATACCTCCTCAGCGGCATAATCGCCCAGTGCCTGGCGAAAGCGTTGCTCTTTAGTCTGCTTCTCCATGATCTGCTTCTCCCGTTACGTGTGAAGAACGTAGAGTGTAGAATAAGAACGTAATCCCATTCTACCTTCTTCATTCTACCTTTTACATTTCTTCCCCACCCAACCAGGCGGGTAGCAACTGACGCATCCGCTGGCGGGCGACGCTCAAGCGCCAGCGCACCGTGCCGGTGGCGCAATCGAGCCGCTCCGACATCTCCGTATCGCTCATGTTCAGATAGTAGCGCATCACGAGGGCGGTGCGTTGCGCGGGCGGCAGGCGATCGAGCGTGGCTGCCACTGCCGCGCTGACCTCGGCGGATTCGATAATTTCGTCGAGACCCAGGTCGGGGCTGCTCAGTTCGATGCTCTGCACCCCATCTCCGCCTTCGAGCGGCAGTTGGCGGGCGCGCCGCGTAGCGGACTTCAGCGCATCGTTGGCGACGCAGCGCATAAACCAGGGCGCGAAGGGACGGGTAGCGTCGAATTGCTGGATGCGGTCGTAGACGCGCAGGAAGGCCGACTGCACCACATCCTCGGCCAGCGCATGGTCACGGGTAATCAGGAATGCGACGCGCAAGGCTTTAGTCTGGTGCAAGCGCACCAAACCCTCAAGCCCGCCGATGTCTCCCTGCTGCAGCCGGGAGATCGCCTCGCTCTCATCCATATATCCTGTCGCCACTCCCACTAATCTACTCCTCTCCCTGCGGGAGAGGTTGGGTGAGGGTCCGCGTCCTCCCCTGCTATTATCCCCGATGTGTCAAGGTTGTTGGCTTTTTGCCTACTTTGCCGCCAACAAATGTTTACGCTAAAAGATATACTAAGCAGAGCGGTGCCGGGTTTCATTGGCGGGCGCGTAATGGCGGTACACATCATGGCGGCATAGATATGGCGGTTGCAAAGTTGGCAGCCTGGGCGTGATAAATCACGCCCCTACAAAACCGTTCCTGCCTGGCGGATCCGACTTTGCAACCGACCTAGCAGCATAGAACTAAAACTTGCACGGCAAACGTATTTATTGTACAATTGCGGGAGCGACAAGGCTTTGCAGCCTTGATACCTGTTATGCCCCCAATTAGTGACAATCCAATGTACCATTCTTTCCCAACACTGGCGGATAACGCAATCAGGGAGACTTATTCACGATGAAAACACAGGACGATAAGCGAACCAGCGTCAGCAACGGCAATGGCGACAGCGCGGTGGGCAACCCGCTGGGGCGCGGCAATCTGCGGGTGCGTAGCGCTGCGCCAGTCGAGGTCGAGCTAGTTGATGAGGCAGAGGTCGAAGCGCCCACCAACGCTGGCGATGACTACTTCGCAACGGTTGGTGACGAACAGAGCAATGTGCCGATCATGCTAGCCAGCAACGGTCACAGCGACGTTAGTGACGTTGGCAATGTAGTCGCTCCCGCCAGCGATGTTAGTGCAGCGGTGGGCGAACCCCTGCCCGACACCAGGCGGCGCATCCACATTGGCAGCCCTGCCGCCATGGTAGTAAAAGAGCAGGTGAAGAGTGATCTTGCCGCCCCAATCGAGAGCGAACCCTCGGTTCTGGATACACCCAGCCCCAGCGGGCGCTCATGGCTGACATTGGAGAGCGGGCTGTACCTACTCTTCTTCTTCATTGCGATTGTCAGCCGCTTCTGGGGGCTTGGCGATCGTGCGCTGCATCACGACGAGAGCCTGCACGCCACCTATTCCTGGTACTTCTTCATCGGCAACGGCTACACGCATGACCCAATGATGCACGGCCCCTTCCAGTTCCATGTCTGGGGCTTTTTCTACTTCCTGCTGGGCGATAGCGATTTCAGCGTGCGCGTCCCCCCCGCCATCCTCGGTATCATCACGGTAATGTCGCCTTTCTTCCTCCGCAAGTGGGTGGGGCGTGGTGCGGCGCTGGTAATGAGCTTCCTGTTCCTGGTCTCCCCTGGCTTCCTTTACTTCGGGCGCTTCGCCCGTGAGGATGCTTATGTGATGGGCGCAGAGGCGGTGCTGATTATCGGGTTGATTGGCTTCCTCGCCACCCGCAAGGCCGGTTACTTCTATCTGTTCGCGGTGGTACTCTCCATTCTGTTCGCGATCAAGGAAACCGCCTATATCACCACCTTTATCTTCTTCACCCTGTTCATCCCGCTGTTCTTCTGGCAACTGGGTAAACGCTACTTCGCCGTGCTAGCAGGCTATGGCGCGTTCGCTGCGATATTCTGGATCGAGAAGGTGGGCAAGACTACCGACCTGCCCTCGATGCCGCCCGGAGACAACCCTCAGCTCGATGTAATCTTCAATTATTTCGGCGCGTTCCTGGGCAATGGGCTTATCCTGGTGCAGCTGGGCCTGTTCGTGCTGTTCTGCGCCGTATTGGGCTTCCTCGTCTACGAGCAGCGCCGACGGCTGATTGACGACGACGAGTTTGGTCGCAGCTTCCTCTCTGGTGCGGCGATAATGCTGGGCGGCGCGATTATCGGTGGGATGCTGTTCTGGTTCCTGGTGCCGATGTTCCAGCCGCTATGGTTCCAGCCCGCCGTCGCCGTAATTGGCGGTATCCTGGGGCTGATTATCGGCTACGTGGTGGCAAGCAACCAGCTTGGTAATCTACCGCGCCGCAGCCTGTTGCTGGCTTACCCGGCGGGGTCGCTGCCCCAGGTGGTGGGAACACTGCTGGCGCGGCCCAACGTGCTGTTCACCGGCGTGGGCGCTTTCCTCGCCATCTTCTTTATCTTCTTTACCAGTCTGTTCGAGAACATCCCCAAAGGTATCGGCAGCGGTGCGGTGGGGGCGCTGGGCTACTGGATTTCGCAGCAGCCAGTGGCACGCGGCGGCCAGCCCTGGTTCTACTACCTGCTGCTGGTGCCGCTCTATGAGACTATCTCCATATTCTTCAGCCTGGCGGCGATCGCCTACTTCGGAGGGCGGGGCTTCAACTGGGCGCTGAACGGCTGGCGGGTGCGCCAGGGCCAACAGATACGCAGTGGGCGACCAGTGCAGGCGATGGGCTTTGTCGCGCTCGGCTTCAATCGCGTTGGCAGCAACAGTGGCGAAATCGTGCCGAGCAAGGTGGCATTCGGATCGCTCAAACCGTTCCTCATTCTGTTCTTCATCTGGTGGCTGCTGCTGGCAAACATCATGTACGGCTGGGCGGGCGAGAAAATGCCCTGGCTGGAGGTTCACGTCGACCAGCCCGCTGTTTACCTGAGCGGGATATTCCTGGCCGCGTTGTTCAGCAGCGTCTATGCCTGGCACCGCAAGCGACAGGCCGAGGTTGCCGCCAACGAGGCCGACCAGGCCATCATCGAACCGCAGCCGCTGTCTGAGCCACTGCCAACCCGCGCCAATGGCAAGGCGGCAAAGGTGGTTACCACCGCCGGGCCCGTCCGTAGCCCACTGGCGCTGCAGCAGACCCGCGAGGAGCAATTGGCCCGCTCGCGCGAGATGTTCGGCCCACTGCGCGCCTGGACCCGCCCCGGCTCCTGGCTGCCCTTCGTCGCCTTTATCACCCTATTCGTCATCCTGGGCTTCGCCTATATGTTCAACATGGCGAGCCACAGCTTCGACCTGCAGGTTAATAAGAAATACGTCGAGTGGGGAGCGCTGATCTGGTATCCCATCATGATGGTGCTGCTGTTCGTCGGCTTCGCCTTCTGGCGCGGTCTCAAAAACGCGGCGCAGGCGTTGCTAGTCAGCATCTTCGTTATTATGCTGTTCTACCAGGTGCGCTCCGGCATCGCGCTCGCCTACTATAATGGTGATGTTGCGCCGATGGAGATGGCTGTCTACGTACAGACCGGCCACGACCTGGTGAAGGCGGTGAAGGATGTGGAAAAGTACCAGGTCTACAAGGATGGCAGCCTGGATATGCCGGTTATCTACGACAGCGACTTCAGTTGGCCGGGGCAATGGTACCTGCGTAACTTCACCCAGAAGCGGTTTATGCCCAGCGGCCCGCTAACTGCCAACGATGTCAAGGATGCGCCATTCATGTTCCTGGGCATGGCCTACCATGACCCTGGCAACGCGCAGCAGGGTATCGCCTCGATTACCGACCAGTACGTGTCGCAGCAATACGTGCTACGCTGGTGGTTCGACGAGGAGATCTACCGCAACTTCATCCCCAACAACGCCCGCCTGGCCGACGGCACCACCCTGGACATCTCTAAGAGTGGCACCGCGATGCAAAACATCAATGCCGCGCTCGGCAGCATTGGCACCCTGGGCGACCCCGCCGCACAGGCGCGGCTGTGGCGCTACCTCATCTACCGTGAGCCGTATCCCACCGGCAACTTCTCCGGCAACAGCGTGGACTTCAAACTCTACGTGCGTAAGGACATCTACCAGGAGTTCGAGAGCCTGGCAAATAAATAGCAGGACTGACGACTGATACCAATTAGCCGAGCAGATAGTATAAATTGGGCCAGGGCGAACAACGGTTCGCCCCTACAGAAATTATAGCGGCACCACGGCTAATTGGTATGAGTTATGATGGAAGGGGTAGGGGTGGGTGCGTGAAGCGCGACTCGGACCCGCCCCCAGCCCCTCCCGACGGGAGGGGAGAACATCGTCCTAGCCCTGCAATCTGCAATCTACAATCTGCAATCTGCAATCAGAATGAAGGAGACCCTAGCTTTGGATATTACTGCCCCTCGCCCCAGCGCTACCCCGACGAGAAGCGGACTACTCGATCGCGCCGTCAACCTGGCAACCGTCAACTGGGAGGTTGTCTACTTTGTCGGCCTAATGGTTATCATGGTGCTTACCCGCCTGCTGATGCTCGATCAAGGCGCACTGCACCACGACGAGTCGATCCATGGCTACTACTCGTACAAACTGTTCACTGGCGGTTATGTATATAAGTATGACCCTACCTATCATGGGCCATTCCTCTACCACATCGTCGCGTTGATGTTCTTCTTCTTTGGCGCGTCCGATTACACCGTGCGCCTCGCGCCCGCTATATTTGGTATCATCCTGATCGGGCTGATGTGGGCGTTCCGTCCGTTCATCGGGCGTTGGGGAGCGTTGGCCGCCGCAACTTTCATGACCTTCGCACCCGACATCATGTACTATTCGCGCCACCTGCGCCACGACATCTTCAGCACAGTCGGCACCATCCTGCTTCTGCTCGGTATCCTCGGCTTTATCCGCACTCACCAGGCGCGATATATGTACATCGCGGCGCTGGGGGTGGGCCTGGGCGTAACCAACCATGAGCTAATCTACCTTAACGGCGTGATCTTCGTCAGCTTCCTGGTCTTCGCCTTCCTATACGAACAGTTCATCAACAAGGGCAAGCCGATCGAGCAGCGTCCGCTGCTGCTGGCCTTCAAGAGCCTGATCGCCCAGCCAATTGCGATCGGCTTCGCTTTGCTGATCATGTTCGGCTTCATTGTGCTGTTCTACAGCAGCTTCCTCACCAACATGGCAGCGGTCGGCGACTTCGTCAAGGGCATCACCTACTGGGGAACGCAACAGGCGGTAGCGCGTGGCGACCAACCCTGGTACTATTTCTTCATCCAACTGGCAATCTACGATCCTATCCTTATCTTCTTCGGCGTGGTCGGTGGTATCTACCTGATCATCCGCCAGGCGCAGCACAAACTCTACGATGTGGCAGCGGAGACTGACCCCACCCCTGACGTGCAGCCCGCGCCCGGCCTGCCCACCCAACATTCGGTGATCGAACTGATGACCCCTCTGCTTGGCTTCTGGGCGCTGGGCGCAATCATCGTCTACAGCATCGCGGGCGAGAAGATGCCCTGGCTGACCATGCAGATCAGCATCCCCCTCGCGCTGCTAGGGGGCATGGCCCTGGGCCGAATGTTGAAGAATACTGACTGGCGGCGCTTCTGGAGCGGTGGCGGGGTTTGGTCTATGCTCACCATCATCCTGATCGGCTTTGCCCTGATCGCGTTCCGCGATAGCCTGGCGGCCACCTACAGCAATCCCGCCGCGCCCACTGCCGCCGAGCAATCGGCGCACCTGCTGCGTAGCCTGCTCACCGCCGTAGTCATCGTCATCATGGTCGGCCTGCTGATGTTCTGGTACGGGAAGCTGGGGCTGAAGCATAGCTGGCTGACCTTCGTCTTCGCCATCGGCCTTGTGCTGGCGGTATACGGTATCCACTCGGCGGTCGAGCTGAACTTCTACAACGCCGACAATCCCTCGGAGCTGCAGGTCTACGTGCAAACCTCGCCCGATGTGCCAACCGTCGCTAGCCGCATCACCAACCTATCGCGGATGGAAACTGCTTTCACCAAGCGCAATGCTGACGACCCCACTGGCGGTCACAGCCTGGACATTGCGGTTGACAATCAGGTGGAGTGGCCCTGGGACTGGTACTTCCGCGACCAGAAGGGTTACTTCTACTTCAACACCCAGACTCCGCTCAACAAGCCGCCCAGCGTGGTGATCAGCCGCACCGAAAGCGATGTAGACGGCCAAAAAGTGGTGCAGCAGGTGGAGCAAACCCTCGGTGGCAATTACATCAAAGAGAAGTTCAAGCTGCGCTGGTGGTTCCCCGAGGAGCTTTACAAGAACCTCGATGCTCAGAACCCCTCGTTCCAGTTGAGCCAGATGGTCAGCAACCTGACCAACGCGGCAAGCTGGCCGAACATCGGTAACTATTTCTTCTTCCGCAAGACCCCGAACCCATTGGGCAGTACCGACTTCTACCTCTATGTCCGCGCTGATCTGGCGGCGAAGATCGGTATGGGCGGCACTACGCTGGGCGGCACAGCTAGCAACCCCAACCAGCCCGCCCCCGGCAGCACCAGTGCAATCACCAGCACCAACACCACTCCGGTAACGGGAGCTAGCACGCCGGTTGCCAGCGGCCCCTCCCACAAGATGCTGGAGATGTCGCAGGGCAAGGGCAACGGTCAGTTCTCGTCGCCGCGCTCGATGGCCGCCGCGCCGGATGGCAGCTTCTACGTGCTGGACACTGAGAACGGGAGGGTGGAACACTTCGATGCCAGTGGCACCTTCCTCGCTACCTTCGGCCAACCCAGCGATGCCGAGCAAGGCAACAGCGGGCAGACCAACCCCAACTATAAGCCAGCAGCAGATGGCTTCCTCGGCGTGCTGCCCAAGTCGGATGGCGGCGCAAACGGCATTGCGGTGGATAAGCAAGGCAACGTTTACATCGCCGACACCTGGTACCATCGCATCGAGAAGTTCGACAAGGATGGCAAGTTCCTGCTTACCTTCGGGCAGCCCGGCTACACCGGCGGCAAGCCTGATGCCGCTGCCAGCTCTGACAACAATGACCGGATGTTCGGGCCGCGCGGCATCGCCCTCTCCGACACTGGTGAAATCTACGTCACCGACACGGGCGACAAGCGGGTACTTGTCTTTGACCAGACCGGCAAGTACGTGCGCCAGTTTGGAGTCTGCAAGTCGCTGGGCAAGGACGCATCAGGCAACGACAAGCTGGATTGCACCGGCGATGGCGCACTGGACGAGCCGATCGGCATCGCCATCAACAGTCAGACTGGTATCGTATTCATCGCCGACACCCGCAACCACCGCATCGCCGAGTTCAAGACCGACGGCAGCTGGGTGAAGAGCTTCCCGGTGGCCGACAACGGCTGGCAGAGCGCCCGCTTCATGGAGCCGCAACTGGCGCTCGACGCGCAGGGCAATCTCTACGTTCCCGACCCCACCAGCGCCAACGCCGATGTGGTCAAGTACAGCCCCGATGGGCAGAAGCTGGGCAGCAAGTCGAAGGAGCAAGGCAGCAGCCTGGTCAACCCCACCGGCATCGCTATTGACAGCGCGGGCAACATCTACGTCACCGACCCAGTGCAGCAGGGAGTAATCAAGTTCGGCCCGATACAGTAGATGGGAGAAATCCCGCCCAGCAACAGCCGAAGCCTTATTCAATTAAGCCCCCAGCGGGGGTTGGGGAAGAAATCTCGAAGCGCGGATGCGGTTACGGGTTAGCATAAAGCCCGTTGCCCTCAGCATTATCGCCTGGCGAGATTCTCCCCAACCGTCGCTGGGGGCTTTTTGCCTGATCGAACTTTGGGCTTACAGCTATCTTGACCGCGCACTTGTTTTGCTGATATAATCAAGAAGTCAATCTTATAGAACACGCCAACAGGGAGCATAGATGAAAACTCGTTACCGCGACAATACCAATCTTGTGCTGGATATAATCGGTGTTCTGGCAATCATCATCGGTCTGTTCAGCTTTGCCATAGTCCATAACACGATATCCCGTATCAGTACCATCATATTGCTGCTAGCTGGTATCGGTATCCTTATTACCAACCGTACCGTACCGATAGTGGCACGGTATCTTTGTTCCGGGCTGATTTTCGTGTCATCCGCACTGATCACGCTGCAAGCACCTTTTAATATCACGGTGATTGGCTACTTCATTAGTATGATGGTCGCAGGGGTACTACTAGGCAGCCTCGCTGTATGGTTGATTGGTGGCCTTGCCAGTCTTTATTATATTTACGTTGCCATATTTGAATCTACCAACGCGGTCAGTCTCTTGAATGCGCTCACCATATTGGCTGCCCTGCTGGCTACGGCATTGCTGATGTCTATCTTCCCACCCTCTCAGCAGCGGGCGGCAGCGGAAGCGCAGCGGCGGGCGGATCAACTGGCGACGGCGCTGGGGCAGTTGCAGGAGAAGCAGGCGCGGGAGCAGCAAGCGGGCATGGCAATCAGTCGCGTGATTAGTCAGTTGAGCAACATCAGCAACTCGCAGTCCTCGATTGTGCAGCAGCAAGTGGCCGCGCTATCCGAAGTTACAGTCACGGTGGAGCAACTGTCGCGGGCTTCGTTGCAGATTGCTGATGATGCAACCAACGTGGATACCTCCGCCGAACACGCCCTAAACGCGGTTAGCACCTCGCAACTGGCGGTCAACGACAGTATGCAGGCGATGCTCGAGATCAAGGTGCAGGTGCAGGAGATCGTGGGGCGCACCCTCGCTTTGAACGAGCGTATTCAAAGCATCAGTGATGTGGTCGGCGCGGTGGCGAACATCGGGGCGCAAACCCACCTATTGGCCCTGAACGCCTCGATCGAAGCGGCAGGAGCAGGGTCGGAGGGCGAGCGCTTCGCCACGGTTGCCACTCAGGTGAAAAAGTTGGCCCAGCAGATCCAAGGCGAGACCCGCCGCATCCGCGACCTGGTGGTAGATGTGCAACGCGCCAATGCCGCCTCGGTACTGGCGACCGAGTTGGGGCTGAAGGATAGCGATCGCGGCGCGGCGCGAAGCCGCGTGGCCGCCGAAGCCAACGCTGAGGTGATCGAAACAGTAAGCTCAGTCAGCATCCGCACCAGGGCGATTACGATGGCTACCCAGCAACAGCGCAGCGCCTCGCAGCAGGTGGCCGAGACGATGCGCCAGCTACGCACCACCGCCCAAGAGATCGCCAGCAATGCTGTCAGTATCAACCAAACCATCAGCGAGTTGAGCATCCTGGCGGCGCAGCTTGGCACCCTGATTCAGGCTGAGGTGGGGTTACACACTTCTGTATAAGCGGCTATCCGCCGCATTGCGGCCCTGGGTGCCGTTGTCGGGGTCGTTGTGTTCCGAACCGTCGGGGCCGTGACCACGACTCTTGTGATCTACCTCGCTATCGCCTTGCCCCTCGCGGGCGTTGTCGCGCGGCTGTTCGCCACTCTCGTGGAAACGCTTGTTGGTCGTACCCCGCTGATTGCGCTCCTGTTCCTTCTTGTCTGAACCGGCCATGATTGTGTTCCTTTCTTTGTAGCTTTTGTAATAGGTAAAAGGCAAGTAGCGTGCCATGTAAGAATCTTTACATCCCCAGTGTAAAACAGTTTATAGTAACCCCCTACGTTTGCTGATACAATGACGCTGGGTTTGCGAAACCCGCTTCCGAAAGAAAGTAGCATCAGCTCATGAAAGGAGCAAAACATTGGCTAAGGAACGCGCAATAAGCGCAGCGTTTGATGATGAGGGCATCTGCCCTCCTTACTGGCCGGAGATAATCTGGTGGCTGGTTCATCACCACGAGCCAGTCCCAGTCCCTGACCCTAATCCGCCGATCTTGTACGAACATCTCTTCAGCGCGGTTGCCACCTACGCGATGGCTTCGCGCTTGCAGGAGAAGGGCGCAGTCGCTCAGGTGCAGAAGGTGGCGCTGGAGCAGATGAGGGACGCAGTCGCTGGCCTGGGCAAAGCTGGCTTCCCCAGCGACGAACCCGGTTCGCCGGTTGGCCCGCGCACGCGGTAAGTCTGCCAGTAATCAAAAGCTGCCCGGCGCAGGCAGCTTAACATAGATTGACCGAAGCCCGACCCGCAAAGCGTGGGTCGGGCTTTATTCATCGCTCAGAAGGTGTCAGGAAAGGGCGAACAACGGTTCGCCCCTACGAACAAAGCAACGACTTTCCGGCACTTTCTCAGCACTCAAACCTCAGCACTCAGCACTACTTCTTCCGCACCATCGGCAGTTGGGCAAAGTCGTCGACCGGCACCTTGGTCAGGTCGGTCTCGGTGCTGGGCTTGAAGGTCTTGAGCGCGTCCTCCTGGGTCGGCTTGAAGTCGGCGGGGTAGGCTATGTCGAGGATGCCGGGGTCGTTGGTCGCGCCGGTGCCACCACCGACTATCCATTGCGCTGCCGCCTTGCCCACCGCACGGGTGCGCCACCTGGCGCTGTTGGTGCCGTCCTGGCTGAGAACCACCGCGAGGTAGCCCCAGGTGGCGGGGTCGCTGGTGGGGAAGTCCTTGCGCGGGATACGGATGGTCACTGTCTGTTTAGCGGTATCCACCTGGATCTTGCCAATGCCATCAATCTTGACCGCATCTTTGCCTGCTGCGCCGGTGTACACGCCCTGCCCATCCGGCCAACCCTCGGCGCGGAAGGCAACATCCCAGGCATCGGCGGCAGGCACGGCGGCGTTGCGGCCAGGGAAGAGCATTCGCGCACCGCTGCCCGCCTGATGGTCGGTGTCTATGTACACATCGAAGGTTTGCAGCGCAAGGCCGGTGGGGCTGCCCCAGGGGTTCGGCACCGGCCCATTCATGGCGAAGCGGAAGACCATATTGTTGTCGCTATCGGTGCCGACCACGAACTGCTTTATGTCAAAGTTACCGGGGCTGAAGGCCGCGTCCTGTGGGTAAGTGTAGGTGCCGGGGCCGTGGTCATCGCCTTTGGGGTCGTCAATGGTCATAACCACCTGGATGGGGTTGCGGTCGGGTACGGTGAAGCCGATGCCGCCCGCGCTGGGGGCAGTGGCAATGTCGCTATCCGCCTTGCTGATCACCGCGATGAAGTTGAGCGCATCGCCGGTCTTGAGGCTGCCCAACGCACTCCAGGGGATGGCGATCTCGACGGCGCTACCAGCAGCGGCGGCGTTGACGTTGCCGATGGCGGCGCTACCCCACGCGCCGTTGGTAACGGTGTAGACTCCATTGGCAGACAGCTTACCGTTCTCAATCACCACCTCAGCCAGATAGTTGGCGATGAACCCCAGCGTGGTGGGCTTTGCGCTCTTGGCTGCGTTGCGGCTGACCCCAATGCCTGGTGCCTGGTTGGGGTTGGCGAGGTATACGCCGAAGGTGTATTTGGCGTTGCCCCATGGCTTGGTCGCGTCAATACGTAGGTAGAGGTTCTTGGCATCGGAGCCGTAGTAGGTGGCGCTGACTACCTGCTGTCCGCTTGCCATCGAGCCGCTGCCCGACTCCACGTAGCTGCCCGCCTTGTCCCACTCGCCGGGAGCAGTCTGGCCGTCAATCGTGGGGCTGATGTCGCCGCTGACCGGCTGCTTGGGGGCAGGCGCGAGGCGGGCGACAATCGGCACATCGAGGAAGGCGGGTTGCGGTTCGCCCACATCGGTGTAGACCTGACGGAGCGTGTTGCGGAACTGGTCGTCAAAAGCAGCATCGTCACCGCTATCGGCATCGGCCCCGAACCACCAGAACCAGTCGCTGCCCTCGGCGGCGAACATCGCCAGGCGGGCGGCTTCCAGCTTGTCGGCGGCAATCGGCTTCTTGCCAGTAAGGTAAGGGTCGAGCATCTCGCGGGTGCGGCGCAGGTAATCCCAGCCCTGGTTCTCCTCCACCTCGCCGATCCACATACTGTAGGTATCATCAATCCAACTGCCAGCGAACAACTTAGGGATGCGTCGCCCGTTGGGGAACTTGGCAAAGTATTCGCTGGGCGTAACCATCTTGATGGCCGCATCGCTGGTCAACTTCTGATACATCCCATTGAGGAAGGCTTTGCCGTCGTTGTCGTAGTTCTCCCAGGCATTCTCGCCGTCGAGCAGGATAGTGACCAGGTAGGGGCTGCCCGCATTGCGGGGGTTGGCTTGCAACGACTTCTGGATATTGTGCAGGCGGTTGAGCAGGTCAGTGCTGGCGCTGTCGCCGTTCTGTCCGCTGTAGTCGAAGCCGATCTTGTCGCTAATCACGTGGTCGCGGAAGACGATGTTGACTGGCGGCGTGCCAGTCGGCTGGTCGGATACGGTGTAACCAGCGTAGAGGAACTGGGGCAGCTTGGGGGTTTCGGTGCCGTCGCGCTCGATGCCGTTGGGCAGGCTGTAGGAGGAGGCCAGCACCATCTCATCACTGGCGATCCAGCTGATGCCCGCATCGGCAAACAGCTTGACCACATCCTGCGACACCGAACCCTCGGCGGGCCACATTCCTACTGGGTCCTTGCCGAAATGGTCCTTGTAGATTTGCTTGCCCAGCGCTACCTGCGCGGCGGCATCCTGCGGATAGCTGAAGGGCGGGTTGGGCAGCGGCACACTGCTGCCAAAAGCGATCTTCGACGAGTCGGTGTTGTAGATAAGCGGCAGGATGGGGTGGGCGTAGGGGGTGGTGATAATCTCAATCTGGCCGCGATCCTGGGCCGCCTTGTAAGCAGGAATGACCTGTTTCATGATCACGATGCTCTGGTCGAGTACGGTCTGCTTCTCGGCCTCGGTGAAGCCCTGACCTTTGCTGATCAGCGCGTCGAGCGGAGCGATCGCCTGCCAGTCGGGGTCGAACCAGGCCAGG
>JANXYP010000181.1 GCA_025355955.1 Chloroflexota bacterium | reverse complement strand
CGGTCGTAGCTGAAGCGGCCCTTGCCCGCGATGGTGAGGACGCTGTTCACCAGCTTCTTGTCCACCACGACCAGCCCACCTTTTACCAGCGCAGCGGCGATGTCGCGGGCGGTCATAGAGCTGCCTCCTGCGAGGAGGTGGGTAGTGCGGGCGAGGATCTCGGCGCGGAGGGTGGCGGGCTGATCGGGCAAGTGAGGCAGGTTCGCCATAACAGAGGTCGAGGCGAGCGGGTGGGAGAGGTGATGAGCGATCCTTGCAACCAGCGGCGAGTACCAGCGCAGGCAGGCGCGAAGGGAGGCACGAAGGCTAAACCAAGGTTAAGCGAAGGTAGGCGCGAAGAGATGCGCTAAGCCCAAAGCGAAGGCGGGCGCGAAGACCGCAGCGCAACCCAAGTGCAGCTCATGCATAGTCGGCAGCGCAGACAGCATCGCAGACAGCAGGTAGTTGGCAATGATGGTGGAGAAGTCAACAGACCCCAAGACTTCCGCTAGGGGATAGAGCCATGGTGTTAGCTAATGAGGCTACTTATGTCCTTCCCTCGTCGCCAAAGCTGACGATACGATTTCCCCCTTGCTGCTTGGCCAGATACATGGCCGTATCGGCAGCCAGCATCACGGTATTTGCCTCAGCTTGATTACTTACACTTACCAGTCCGCAACTAAGGCTGAGAGAAAAAGATTGACCATCCGTGACGAAAGGGGTTGCCGCTATCGTCTGGCGCAATCGTTCGGCGATCTTATCTGCCTGCGTCATACTGGTATTGCGTAGCAATACGGCAAACTCATCACCACCAACACGAGCAACCAAGTCGCTAGGGCGCAGTTGCTCGCTAATTATCTCGGCCACCCAAAGCAAAGCTTCATCGCCGGCAGTATGCCCACGTGCAGCGAGGTCATTGACTTGCTTGAAGCGATCCAGGTCAATAAAGAGAACAACGTGTTCAGCAGTAGTGGGTAGGATGGCAACTATCTCGGCCAAAGTCTTCTCAAAGGCACGGCGGTTAGCAAGGCCGGTGAGGTGGTCGCGCTCTGACAAATGTAGCAAGTGGCGTTCCTGTCGCTTACGCTCGGTAATGTCAGTGGTGACTATCATGCGAACCGAAGGGCCATCGCCGCTCGGTAGCGTAACAACGGTTATTTGCATCTCTACATACTTGCCATCATCCCGCACTGCTTGCCGCTCTAGGCTGATATTGGAGTAGAGCTCATTACTCAATTGATGCTGGCGGGGTTCATTGCCAGAGATTAGTTCGGCAGGGATCAGATGATAGACCAACTTACCGATTAGTTCCTGCTCCACCTTACCATGCATCTCCGCGAAGGCGCGGTTCACTTGCACAATATATCCTACTGTATCCACCACACAGATACCCGTATCCATCACCGCATAGATACGCTCCAACCTTCGCTGAGTATAGCGCAGCTCGCGCTCGGCCGCGTAGCGCGCGGCCAACTCTTGATCACGCTCTAGCTGCGTGGCCAGTAGGCGGGCAAGGACGATAAGCAACTTTACTGCATCATCACTTATTGGCCGAGCGACGGGATCAACAGCGCATAGGGTGCCATAGAAGCGGTCACCAACGACAATGGGTACGCCCACATAGCTAGCGATGTTGGGGAAGGTTGCACGAGCGCGACCTGGCACTGCCGCTGACATACGGGCATCAGTAACGACAAGAGGGGTGGGTTCGACCGAACCAGCAATCACGCTTCAATAAGTATCTTCCAAGGCATAAGTTGCGCCGGGAGTAATGTCACAGCCGCCGAGTGCGTTGTATGCTGCCTGCACCACAAAGCTACTGTCATCACGGTCAATAAGGCTGAGGAAGGTACTGCGCATACCTAGTTCGCTGGCGAGCAATTCCAGAACCGCCGCAACAACCTCTTCGCCACTGGTAAAGCTATGAGCAGCGAACTGGGAGAGCTTTTCCAAATAGCGGTTTATGTTGCCCTCGTCTCCAAGATTTATTTCAGGATGTCTCTTCACCGCGTTTTATACCTTTAACGAAAAAGCAGCTTTAACTGTGAAAAAATTATAAGCCTCGGCAAGGCTAGAGTCAAGTAATGTTGAGCAGAGCAGCCCCAAGTGCGGCTCCAGCGCAACCCCCACGCAGCCCCAGCGATACCAGCGGAGCAGAGACCATGCTCGTGCCATTCAGCAAGAGGGCGGAGAGGATAGCGGGGAGACGAGCGCGGAGGGTGGGCTGAGGGCCGGGTGGGGCTGCGGCGGCCCGAGGCTCTGGTGAGGGGGCGCGAGTGTGTGCGGTAGCCGAGTGGCGGGTAGCACGAGCGCGGCAGCCAAGCCGGGAGGATGGAAGACGCGGGCGGAGGCACTCCCCCTAATCGTATGCTGGCCTGCCCGCCGAGGGGGGTTGCAGGACGAGGATGCTCGGGCCGCTGCCGCTCCCCTAATCGTATGCTAGCCCGCTCGCCGAGGGGGATTGCAGGACGTGATGCGCGGGCCGGTGCCGCTCCCCTAATCGTATGCTTACATTCTCGCCTAGGGGAGTTGGAGATCAGGGCGAGGGAAACGCAGCGGGGGCGACAGCATGGTGTACAAGGCCACGAAGTCGCCCCAACACAAAGAGCAGAGCGCTGGCTGGGGAAGGTGAGGAGCTACCCTTGCAACTAGCGGCGGGTACCAGCGCAGGCGCGAAGGTTGACGCAAATCCCAGCACTTTGCTCGAATTTAGTGAACCCGATCCCCCTCATCGGCAAGGGCATCCGCTTTGGTCTTGTGGATGGTGCCATCCGGGT
Source organism: Chloroflexota bacterium (assembly GCA_025355955.1). Lineage (GTDB taxonomy): Bacteria > Chloroflexota > Chloroflexia > QHBQ01 > QHBQ01 > QHBQ01. The sequence continues at coordinate 23,712 of JANXYP010000181.1, read as the reverse complement.
GTTCAGGGGGTGAGTAAATCGTGTAGAGCTTCAGCGGTTGGGTCTGCGAGACGTTGACGATGTTGTGCTGTGTCCCGGCGGGTACGACAACGGCGCTACCATCCGCAAGGTCGTGTTCCTCACCGTTCAGGATGGATCTGCCTTTCCCCGCCTCGACCCGAATGAACTGATCGATATCGGCGTGGGTCTCCAGGCCGATATCTTCACCGGGTTTAAGCGACATCACAACCAGTTGGTTGTGCGGTCCGGTAAACAGCACTTCACGAAAATACTCGTTTTCCAGTGATCTAGCTTCGATGTTGACAACATAACCTGCCACAATAATCCTCCTATTCTCTTTGGTCCCAGGTGGTGACGAGGGGTCATAGCGGGTTCTCCCTAGCAACGCCCCACAATGATATACAGCAACATAGTGCGGCAGGCAATATTAATGCCACGATATCCATAAACTGCGGTAAGAATCCAAAGAACCGAGCGAAGTTGGGCTAACTATCTTTCGGCAACGAGCGTATTGTTAGTGCAGTGATTACTTCCTTATGCAGGCGAGCCCTTGTCGGCACCCTCAGCTTGGACATTAGCCTTACCCTTCTGCCATCCCCATCCCCACTAACGCCGCACCCAGCAGCGGTAGCTTCATCACCATCAAAACTCCTCGGCCAGCACCGCAGGGGCGGCGAGAGCCAGCTTCAGCAGGTCCAGGCCGACATAAACCAGATGCAGACGGCGGAGTTGAGCGTAGCGGGGGTCATCGGGGTCACGGTCTACGAAGTCAAGTTCCTGGCCCAGCGCCTGCATCTGTGGCTGGATGAGGGTGAGTTGAGCAAGAGCTGCGCCCCACATCGCGCCAACCAGGGCGATGCGCCTGCGCGGGGTTGCCAGACTGGTAGCAGTCGCCGCCGCACCCAGCCCCACCTCGTAGCGACCCCAGGCGGCGAACACGCGGCGGCCCACCCTGGTAATCTGGTTGCGGTCAAGCTCGGTAGCGCGGAAGCGGGCGGGTGTCGCCACGAAATCTATAGCGATCAGCCCACCAACCCATAGCCCTACCCCCACCCGCGACAGGCGATGTAGCCGGTTTTTAGCCTTTGAGTCCACAGTTAGCTTGCTCCTCTCTGTACTGGTCCAGCATCTACCTTTCTGCAAAACGGCATCAAACCTGTTCGCGTTGCCACTGCACCAGCTTGCGGCCTGCTGGGGCGATGCGATAGATGGGCAGGTTGGTGAGGTTGGGTATAGTGACGAGCAGCGGGGTGGCGGGCCGATTGTGCGCGGTGGGGTCGAGCAACGACTCCACGGCGGCGCGGATCTGCTCCTCGGTATGTTCCACCGCCAGGTAGCGCAGTTCGCTAAAGCTGAGGGTCATCTTACGCAACTGATCAAGCGCATCGTAGAGTAGGTACAGCACCTCCCACTCCGCTTCGCTCAGGTTGTAGGCAGCGATAAATGGCGTTTGCTGGTTCATCGTTTCTCCTTGCCACTGCGGGCGAACGCCCAGGCGATGAGAGCGACAGAGATTAGCAGGATGCCGCCAGAGATGGCGACATACACCCAGGTGGTAGCCACATCGCGCAACGCGCTACTGTTGATTGCCAGTTGCAGCAGCACCAACTGGAAGCCGTTCAGCAACATCAAGGCGATAATCAGCCAGCGCATGGTCACGTGCGGCAGGCGTGGAGTGCGGCCCAGCATCACGCTCCCTCCCTTCCCACTGCGTAGATGTCAGTGCCGCGCACTTCGAGCTTGATTTTGTTCAGCGGGCGCGGTGGCGGGCCAGCAATATTCCTGCCACTGGCGGGGTCGAACACCCCATCGTGACAGGGGCAGAAGATGCGATGGTTGTCGTTCTCGTATAGCACCGGGCAGAGCAGGTGGGTGCAGCGTTGCTCGTAGGCGACAAACTGGTTGCCGGGCAGGTGAATGAGGATGGCAGGGTAACTCTGGTCGGGATAATGGAAATTGACCGAGCGGCCCTCCGCTACGTCGCTGACGGCAGCAATCCGCAGCGCGGGCAGGTTGGCGGTGCGGTTCTCCTCGAACACTGCCTTAAGCGCCATCGCCAGCGTGCCGCTGAAGAACGCCCCCGAGGTGAGGCCGAGGAACTTGAGGAACTGGCGGCGGCTGTTGTTCAGCTCCTCGCCGCGATTGATAGGAAAGTCCTGCTGCCACAGCGGGTCGCCGTCCTTCGGCGGGGTGGTTAGCTGGTCGGCCATCTTACTTGCCCTCCTGCTCTTGCTGTAGCGCGCTCCAGCCGGTCCAGTCGCGGTTCTCCCAGCCAGCCCAGACATCGGCATCGCTCTCGCCTTTTATCTCCTGCTGGCCGCCTGCCAGCCCGGCGTTAGGGGCGTAACCGGCCTGTTCGCGGTAGTCGAACAGTTGCAACACCTGGAACTTCCTGGTCTCCTTTGGCGCGAAGACGTAGACGTTGGTCTCCAGCGCCTGGTCGCCGAACTGCCACTGGTTGACCGCACTACCGGGGTGCTGCTGGATAATCTCATCGTACTCTCCGTAATCCAGCGCCTTGGTGGGGCAGGCGGTGGCGCACCAGGGCTTCTTGCCCACGCTGGTGCGGTCGTAGCACTGGTCGCATTTGATCATCAGCGCCTGCTTGGCCTGATATTTTGGCACCCCGAAGGGACAGGCGATCAAACAGTTGCGGCAGTAGATGCAGCGATCCACCGAGGCTTGCAGCACGATGCCGTTCTCGTCCTGCTTGATCGCATCGGCGGGGCAGACGTTGGCGCAAGGCGGGTTGACGCAGTGCATACAAACTGTCGGGCTGGTTTGCGGCGACCACTCGGTATCCAGCGTGTCAATGTAAATCATCGAAACGCCGCGATGGGTGTCGCATTCCTGGCAGGCGGCCATGCAGGCGCGGCAGCCGATGCAGCGCTGGGGATCCATGAAGAACTTTTTAGCCATTAGCATCCTCCCTGGGTTCGAGGCAGACGGTCAGCAGCATTATGCTGGGTTGCTTCGCCAGCAGGCTATGCCTCACGCCCGGGGCAAGCGCGACCATATTTGCTGCCGACAAATCGTAGGTTTGCGCTGCGGTTGTAACCTGCACCATGCCTTCGATAAGGTGGATTGTCACCACCCCATTAGCCTGATGGTCGGTCAATTGGCCGTCCTTCTCGAAGACGAACAGCACCACGGCTATCGGCTCGTGATGATAAATCGTCATCTGCCGATGTCCACGATGGGCGGACAGCGGCTCTTTGCGTAGCTCCGCCGCTATCTTGTGCAAGTCGAGCAGATGCTCTGGAGCAGCGAATCGCTCTGCCGGGTGGGGCCGCTGGGGAATTTCGTTATCCTGTTCCATAAGATGCTACCTCCGGTTAGATGTATTTGTGACTAAAGCCTGGCGGCTTGAAAACGTAGATGTGCCACTGGTCGGCGGTGACAAGGGCGAACCACTCGATGCCCATCTTTGCCCAGACATCGTAGAACGGCTGCGGCTGCCAGCGGTGGCGAATACCGATCACCGCGCCGGGGGCCATTTCCTTAACCGCGATGCTGACTGGCGGGAAGGGGTCACCTTGCGCGTCGTCAATCGGCAGCAGATCCACCCAGCGAATGTTAGTGTCGCTAATGTCCGCCATCCAGGGCGGTGGCGTGGCGGGTGACTGCGGCGGGATAAGCGGCACGGTCAAACCCACTGGCGAGGCAGTGCTTACTTCCAAGCCGCCACCCAACGCGGCCAGATGTTCGAGCAACTCCGCCTCGCTTATACCCGCCATCGCCGCGACGCGGCGCAGGCTGATGCGTGGCGACATCATCTTACGCAGCATCGGGTTCCTTAGCCGAACGAAGTCGTGCGGGTTGAGCGACACGATGTAATCCACCGCGCCAGGGATGTTGTCCAGCGCGATATTCAGGCGGGTTTCGCCAGTGATGCGGAGCTTGCGTATGCTGGACAGCGGGCTCATAACTCCCTCTCCCGGCCTCCCCCTTTGGGGAGGGGTTTTGCTCAGGCGAATTGCTCACCGGGGCTGGCTTTGGCGACCGGGATCTCGCGCATCGCGTTCATAGTGATGATCGCGTCGTCGGGGGCGCGTTCGATGGCGACGGCGCAGACCTTGTACTCGGGGATGCGGCTGATCGGGTCGTAGGCGCGGATGGTCAGGATGTTGGCTGCCTGCTTGCCGCCCCAGTGGTAAGGAACGAACACGGTGTCGGGCCGGATTGAGCGCGTCACCTTGACCGGCAGGTACAACTCGCCGCGCCGACTGCGTAGCCGCGCAATGTCACCGCGCTCCAGCCCCAGCTTCTGAGCCAGCAGGGGGTGCATCTCGACGTAAGGCTCCGGCGCGTTCTCAACCAGCGAGCCGATGCGCCGTGTCTGGTTGCCACTCAGGTAGTGAAAGATGACCCGCCCGGTGGTGTAGAAGAACGGGTATTCGGCATCGGGCATCTCCGCCGGGGGTTGATATTCGATGGTGTTGAAGCGGGCCTTGCCGTCGGGGAAGTAGAAGCGCTGCTCGAACAGGCGGGGTGTGCCTTTGCTCTCCATTGTGGGGCAGGGCCAGAATACACCATCCTGCGCGTCAATCTTCTCGTAGGTGATGCCGTAATAGTCGGCCTTGCCACCCTTGGACGCGACCCGCAGCTCATCCCAGATCTCGCCCGCCGAGTGGTAGTTGAACTTGTCGCCCTTGCCCAACCGCGCCGCCAGGTCGCAGATGATCTCCCAGTCCACCCGCGCTTCGCCGGGCGGGTTGGTTGCCTTGTTAATGCGAATGACCCGCCCTTCGACGTTGGTGGTCGTTCCCTCATCCTCGGCCCAGACGCTGCCCGGCAGCACCACATCGGCTAGCTCGGCGCTCTCCGACATGAAGAAATCAATCACCACATAAAGTTCCAGGTTGGTGAGGGCGCGGCGGATAGCATCCTGGTCGGGCAGCGATACCATCGGGTTGCTGCAGATGTTGAGCATCGCACGGATCTCGCCAGTCAGCATCGGCTCAATCTGGTCGGTGATCGCATAGCCGGGTTTGGGGAAATCGGCCTCATTGATACCCCACACCTCGGCAATGTACTGGCGGGCGGCGGGGTCGTCGAGCTTGCGCTGGCCGGGCAGTTGGTCGACCTTCTGCCCATGTTCGCGCCCGCCCTGGCCATTGCCCTGGCCGGTGAGCGTGCCGTAGCCACAGCCGGGCCGCCCAATCCGCCCGCTGGCAAGAACCAGGTTGATGTAGGCCATCACGTTGTTGCTGCCATGGGTCTGGTGTTCGATGCCCCGCGCATGGCCGAGGAAGCTGGTCTTAGCCTGACCCCAAATCTCCGCCGCCTGTTCGATGCGGGCGGCGGGGATGCCGCATAGGATAGCGACTTTGGCCGGTGAATAGTTTGCCACTGTCGCGGCCACCTCGTCCCAACCGACGGTGCGGCTGTTGATGAACTCGTGATCCAGCCAGTCGTGGCGGATCATCTCATAGAGGATAGCGTTGGCGAGTGCCGCATCGGTGCCGGGGCGGATCTGCAGGTGCAGGTCGGCGGTGCGGGCCGAGGGGGTAACGCGGGGATCAATCACGATCAGCTTCGCGCCGCGATCGCGCGCCTCCCACAGGTAGGGCATGGTCAAGGGATGGCACTCGGCGGTGTTCGAGCCAGCGAGGAGGATGGCATCGGCGAGGGCGATGTCACTCCAGGGGTTGGCAGCGCGGTCAACCCCGAACGCCTTGTTGTTGCCCGCCGCGGCGCTGACCATGCAGAGGCGACCGTTATAATCTATGTTGCCGGTGCCGACCGCGACGCGGGCGAACTTGCCCATCAGGTACGATTTCTCGGTAGTCATCGAGCTACCGGAGTAGATGGAGACGGCATTGGGGCCGTGCTGTGCCTGGATTTCGCGGAAGCGGCGGGCGATGAAATCGAGCGCCTCGTCCCAGGTGCAACGTTCGAGCGGGCTGTCCTTGCCGCCGCGCCGCATCATTGGATAGGTAAGCCGCTGGGGGTGGTTGATCTGCTGGTAGGCGACCACCCCTTTAGGACACATCCGCCCCTTGTTCACCGGAAAATCGCGTGGCTCCACCCCAAAGACGTGGCCTTCGCCGTCCACCTTCAGGTTCATGCCACACTGCATCCCGCAGAAGGGGCAGTGGGTTGGCACTAGCTTAACCGCATCCTCGGTGGTGGACCAGCCGCCAGCAGGGGAGTAGATTGGCTGCATCGCGGCATCGCCGCTGCCGATGTCGGTTAGTTTGCGTTCAGTTGCCATTTTGCTTTGCCTCATCAGTCATTTCGCTAACCGGGGAAGTGGGTTGTGCATATTGCGTCTGCTGCAGGCCGCCTGGTTCGACCCAAGCCCGGCCAACCAGGCCCGCATATGCCCCAGCGCGGATCACCCTTTTGCAGCGAGCGCAGTAATCCTGCCAGTGGTGGCCGCTTTGGGGCAGCCAGAAGTTGTAGCCCACCCCGTTCAGCGCGGTTTTCACATCCTCCACGTGCAACTCTAGCCCGTAGGGGCGACCGCAGCGGGCGCAGTTCTTCATCCCCTGTTTGCTGCCAATCTTGTAGTAAAGCTCCACCCCCAGGCTGGCGGGCCGCTGGATGATGTGGAACAGCTTGCCGAACGGCAGATAGAGCAGCAGCATGATGACGAGGAACTGGTGGGTGAGGGTGATCGGCCAGTGGCCCGCGCCGTCGAACCACAAATCCACCACCGTCAGCATCAGGCCGGTGACTGAGATGCTCATCAGCAGGTGGAGGGGCAGGAGGTCGAACAGCACCCGCTGCACCGGCCTGATCGAGCGATCCTGCCAGCGCCGCCAGTAGGCAATCGCGCAGCCGATGATCACCAGCACGGCGAAGTAATCGAGCGCATGGAAGGTGTTGAAGCCGACCGGCCCCAGCGCGTTCATCTGCCCGACCTGGAACCCGAAGATGAAGATCTGATAGGTGTGCGTGCCGATTGCCTCGAAGTGCAACCAACCGAAGACCAGCGGGAAGGTGACGGCGAAGCTGAGCATTACCCCCCAGAACAGGCACTGGTGCATCACCCAGCGCAGGGTGCTACGCTGGCGGATGAAGCTCTGGAACAGCAGGTTGCGCACGAAGGTGATGGGGATGACCCAGAAGTAGCGGCGAAAGTTGGGCCAGGATAGGAAGAATTGCCAGCTACGCCGCCACATCACTCGGGTGCTGGGGCGCATCAGCCAGGTGCCATAGTGGAAGGCCACCGCAAAGGCGGCGAACAGGCTGGCGATGGCGTAGCCGGTCAGCGCCGGATCGAAGAAGGCCAGCATCCGCGAGCCGAGCATGATCAGCAGGGCTAGCAGCGCCATCCCCCCCAGGCCGATTAGCGAGGCGCGGATGGTGGTTTGCCTGGGTGAGTAGATAGATGGTTTAGTGTCCTGCACGCTTGTCCACCTCCCGTGGAATAGGCTAATCCGGGCAACGCATCTTACCTGGCCGCGTGCTTATTATAGCAGATACCATCCCCAAGAATGGTGAATTAAGGTGTACGTTTGATGAATAAACATAAGCAGCACGTTACAATGTACCGCAGAATGTGCGCCCAGGGAGCGCATCGTTAGGGCGGGGATGGTTATTTTTACAAAATGTTCACCAACGTATACGTACCTGTTCATCCGCATTGGTTAGAATGGGGCAAGGTGTTGGGCGGTGGGGCGGCGCGATCAAGCCTGCCTTACCAGGTGGTGAAACAGTCTTATCAAAAACAAGGGAGTCAGACGATGAGCGAGGTGTTCGGTTCGCCGATAATCCAGTTGATTATTCTGGCTACTCTCTCAGGGGTAGCCCGCGCATTGTTCATGCGGCGGGGGGATTCGCCCACGGCTTCTGGGGCGATTGCGATGGCAATTGGCATATTTGTGCTGGGCGCACTGCAGCAAATGCCTTTCCCGGTCAAGCTATTGACCCAGTTGCTTACCATCGAGGGGCTAATCGTGTGGGGCTTTATCGTCGCCTCATACGTGCGTTCCTACCAACATGGCACTTTTCACCTGCATACCGATAATCCGGTCGGATGCTTTGCGGTTGGCACTTGGGTGGCTGGCACAGCAGTATTGTGCCGACTGACCGACATTGTGCTGCCACAGTGGCGACTGCTCACTCTGGCGCTGGCCCTGCTCACCGTGCTGATCTGGTTGTGGTTCCTGGCACTGATTGTCGGTAAGCTGCCGATCATCCTGCCCCGCCCGGCCGATTTGAAAGTAACGGGTGTCATCCTGCTGGCGGTGGTCAGCACCCAATCGGTCATATTGATGATCGAGCAGTTGTTCCCCCAACAAGTGCCTGGCTGGCTGCTGCTGCTGCTGATCAGCCTGGGCTGCGCTTTCTACATAGTTGGCCTGATCCTGATTGTGCGGCGCTACCGCGAACAAAAAGGCTGGCGGCTAACTGACGACTGGGATAACACCAACTGCATCCTTCACGGCGCAATGTCGATCACCGGGCTGGCGGCGGTAGAGAGCAAGGTAGTGCCAACTGACCTGATCGTGGCGATCTGGGGCTGGGTTATGATTGTATTCATGGTGGTGGAGGCGATCGAGCTAGCCCGCCTTCGCGCCCGGATCCACGCCTTTGGCTGGCAGCGCGGGGTGTTCAGCTATGCGGCATCTCAATGGGCGCGCAACTTCACCTTTGGGATGTTCTATGCTTTCACCTTGCGCCTGCACAACGGCCTGGGGTTGGCGGGAAGCGGTGGCAGCGGATGGGTGGCAGCGGTGCAGAGCCTCATCATCGGCTACGGGCAGTATGTAGTTCTGCTCCTGCTGCTGGGCGAGCTGGCTCTATATGCCGCCAGGAACATCGCGATCGATCAAGGCCTGACCCGAATTCGTAGCTTGACCCACCGGACAACTTGAAAAGAGGAGATCCTATGCAAAACTCACGTCAATCCTACATCAATCTGGCGCTAGCGACGGTGGCCTTCGCAGTGGCGTTCGCCTCGTGGAGCCTGATTTCGCCGCTTGCCAGCCAGATTCAGAAGGATTTCGGGCTGGGCAACACCGCCACCAGCGTGCTAATCGCGGTGCCAGTGCTGCTTGGCAGCCTGGCCCGCATCCCCATGGGCATCCTGACCGACCGCTTCGGCGGGCGCAAGGTATTCACCGCGCTGCTGCTGTTCACCTTGCTGCCAGTCGCCTTCATGGGCTTCGCCAACTCGTTCTGGACTTACGTGCTGGGCGGTCTGTTCCTCGGCATCGCTGGGGCCAGCTTCGCGGTGGGCGTGCCGTTCGTCAATCGCTGGTTCAGCCCCGACAAGCAGGGTTTGGCCCTGGGCATCTACGGGATGGGCAACATTGGCACTGCCGTTGCTGCATTTTCCATGCCCGCACTGACCAACACCTTCGGCGGACGCGCTGGTGCGTTCTGGTTCTATCTTATCCCGGTCGCGCTGATGGCGATCATCTTCTGGCTGTTCGCCCGTGACGCGCCGGGGTTGGTCAAGCCGAAATCGCTGAGTGACAGCTTCGCCGTGCTGCGTACTGAGCCGATGGCCTGGCTGCTCAGTCTGTTCTATTTCCTCACCTTTGGCGGCTTCGTCGCTTTCGCTAATTACCTACCCAAGCTGCTGGTGGATTGGTTCCACTTTACCCAGAGCGATGCCGGGCTACGTGCAGCGGGCTTCACCGTCGCAGCAACGCTGGCGCGGCCAGTCGGCGGTTGGCTGGCCGACAAGCTGGGCGGTGGGCGGGTGCTGACCACTGTATTCGCCCTGGGGCCATTCGGAGCGTTGGTGCTGGCCTGGCAGGCGGGCGGCCCGAATATTGTGATTGCCACTGCTCTGTTCCTCTTTACTGCGGTGGGATTGGGGCTGGGCAACGGTGCAGTCTTCAAGTTGGTCGCACAATACTTCCCCAGGAACACCGGCCTGGTGACTGGGATAGTCGGTTGCGCGGGCGGGTTGGGCGGCTTCTTCCCGCCGCTGGTGATGGGCCTGGTGCGCGACAACACCGGCAGCTACGCGCTCGGCTTTATACTGCTCGCTGGGTTCGCCTTTATCTGCCTGGCGGTGTTGTTCTTCATGGTGCGGAAGCGCCAGCCAGTGGTGGCCGCGCCATAACAGTTTGCTGGGGTTATTAATTGGCGGGGTAGGCTAGTAGCCCACCCCGCCAGTGCTACGTCTGTAACCCGAGCCTCTACTGCGTGGTGTAGCCGCCGTCCACCAGCAGGGCGATGCCAGTGACGAACGAGGCTTCATTCGAGCAGAGCCACAGCACGGAAGCAGCGATTTCGTTTGGCTGGCCCAGCCGGTGGAAGGGGTGGAGACCCACGATCATTACGAAGCGCAGCCACCAGCGCAAAGGCTGGGGCGAGCGGGTGGTAAGGTTAAGGTGCGCGGCCCGATGGTGGACGGCCAGGGAGGGCGCTGTGAGGGGCTTGGGGTGCAGGGGGGTTGCGGCGATGTGCGAAGGCGAGCCCTATGCCCAAGCGAGGCACGAGTGAAGAGGCGCGCCAAGGTTGGCGCGAAGCACAAGCGAAGGCGGGCGCGAAGGCGGGCGCATAGCCCAGGCGAAGGCAGCGGCATAGCCAAAGCGAAGCCCAGTTGTTGGCAATCCATGCGGCTAATAACCCACTCCGATAGGAAGCAAAGAGGCTTTGCGAGGAGGCCCGCGCTGCCGCGCCGCTAGCGTGGGGCATTGGCAACGGGTGAGCGGAGGCTAGGCGAGTGGCAGGGAGGGGTAAGGAGCTATCCTTGCAACTGGCAACGAGGTGGAGTGCAGGCGGGGCGAAGGGGTGGCGCGGAGGCCCGAAGGGGAACGCGAAGCCTAAGCAAAGATGAGCGCGAAGGTGAATGCGAAGACAGCAGCGCAGCCCAAGCGATGCCCAAGCGTTTTGTGGACGCTAAGGAGTACGCGCTATGCGTCTCCTCGCCTCACTCAATAGTAGCGCCGCCCGCCCTAAGCATATCAGCAATCGCCTGCTGTTCACCTTCCTGCGCCAATGTCAGCGCGGTCTTTCCGTTGGAGTGGCGGGCGTTCACATCTGCGCCATAACTGAGTAGCAGGCTAGCCATCGCCATGTCGCCATTCAGTGCCGCCGTATGCAGTGCGGGAAGCCGCCCCCTTCCTGGGCGGTTACATCAGCACCGTGTTCCAAAAGCAGCCCGGCCACCTCGACATGACGAAATGCTGCGGCGCTGTGCAGGGGGTAACGTCCAATTCGCCGCGTGCATGTGCATTTACATCTGCACCACGGGCGATGAGCAAAGCGGCAACCTCATATTGTCCCTGGGCAGCCGCGCCGTGCAGCGGGGTTGCACCTTTGCTACTGTATGCGCTAGCAAGTTCAGGATTGCGGTCGAGCATCTCTTTCACCTTCTCGACATCTCCACCTGCGCTAGCAATGACGATTTCGCGTACCTCATCCATAGTTAGCCTCCTTTACCTATGCATTATGGCGCACGGTCGATAAGGCTTCAATCAGTCTTGCGAACTATTTCCCAGCAAGAAATAATTAAATTGTGGACAAGTGCAGTAGATGTTGGTAAGAGCGCCAGCTAGGCGGTGCAACAGGTGGTCGAAGCGAGGCTGAGGGTGAGCGGAGGGCCGGGCGGGGCGGTGGCAGATCCGAGGCTCTGGTGAGGGGACGCGAGGATGTGCGATAGCCAGGTGGGGGGTAGCACGTGAGCGTCTGCCGCAGACGTGAGCAGCCGAGCCAGCGGGCGGAGGCGCTTCCCAAAGTCGTATGCAAGCCTGCCCGCCGAGGGGGTTGCAGGACGTGATGCGTGGGCCAGTGCCGCTCCCCTAATCGGATGCTGGCTCGCCCATCGAGGGGGATTGTAGCGTGGGCGAAGATTGAGGTTTACACCATCGGCCCTCACCAAACTCCCGGTCTAGTAGGTGTTATTTGTGTTATCTTTCATACTACACTACCGCAGCGTGATAATGAGGCGACAAGTGCTGCCCCTGCTCACGGCGTGACATTGTTCTTCAGCGATGGACAGTTGTAGACCCGATAGACGACTGCTGTTCAGGCGAATGCTGTCGCTGATGAAGTAGCAGACTGGTTGTGCGCTAGTTATGTAGCGACATTCTACGCAGTAAGGCAACGCCACCACTGCGCCGTTATCCAGCATCGTGACGCTTGCCCCCGGATTAGTGCTTTGCCAAAAGTTGCTTAGCAGCGACATCACGGTTGCCAGCCGGGTCACTCCTTGCTGCTGCGCGGTTGCGGCAGCCGCATCTGGGGCTAGTGCGGCCACCATCTGTGCAGAAATCTCTTGCGCGGCCAGCAATGCGAATGCCTTGTAGGAATCTGGACCCAATGCTTCATACACTTTGGCATGGAAGCGACTGATCTCGTCGCCAACAGATACAACTTCGCTCATGCTGTTGGCTGGCGGGTTATTCTTATACTTGCGCCAGGGTGTCTGGTCAATCACCTGTGCGAAAGAAGGTCCGGTTGCTTTGCGTAGGCTGTTAATTAGGGCGTTGATAAACCAGCCGGTAGTGGTGCTACTCTGGCTCTCGCTCATGTGATACTCCTTCCATCTTCATTATCGCTTAGATGTTACCAACATCTTAATTATACCCGTATTTTGGTATCCTGGCAACTATGTGCGATTGTAAAGATGGTGCATTGCCTCTGGCTGTAATGGTGACCAAAGGCAGCCGCAGAGCTGGGCAGCAGGGATACGCGGGCGGAGGCGCTTCCAGGTTTGTATGCTGGACGACCCTTCAACCAGGGTGCAGGAGCCGAGGAGTAGTGCCGCTACACTAATCGTATGCTGGCTTGCTGGCCGGGTAGGTGTAGGCATTCTTGAAAGTGGGTAGTATGTTGTGGTGGCTACTTGCGCTCGGTGCCGTGCTGGCCCAGGGTGTCCTATTTTGTATCTGGTTCTATGCCGGTGGTTATGGGCATAGTGATTTATTGAGGCAGGGCCGCTCCCATACTTGCTTGCGGGATTTAACGCTACAGTGAGGAGGCAGCCTTGAGCGGCAGTGCGATATGTGTGACACAGGGTATATGGTTATACAATCCTCTCTGCTTAAAGTCTATTCCCTACTGCCACCTAGTTGTTGTGCCACTTTCATGAATAGGTCTGCAACTTCGTCAGGGTGGGAAATCATGGCGACATGGCTTGCGGCAATTGATGAGGTGGTCGCCCCCATGCGCTCGGCAAAGAAGTGCTGGACAGGGGCAGGGAGCATCTGGTCGTCCTCGCTCACTAGATACCAAGAGGGTAGCGACTGCCACGCTGGTTCACCAAAAGGCTCTTCCCCCAAGAATTCGCTGGCCGCAATAGGTTGCTGCACTGCCGTCAGCACTCGTGCTTGAACCGCGTCTACGTCTGGGGCGAGGAACTGTACGAACCCCTCGGGGTCAAGCCAGAAAAAGCCCTGATTATCCGGGCGCAGCGCTGCCACGCTCGCTGGTTGTGGCCCTCCGCTAAACAGGCTCTTCATTGTCTCACCCTTATCGGGAGCGAGGGCTGACAGATATACCAGACCAACCACATTCGGCGCGCCGGTACCCAGTTGGCTAATAACTGCGCCGCCAAAAGAGTGTCCCACCAGAATGGTAGCGCCACTCTGTGCCGCCAGCACCTGACGAACCCGCGCCACATCCTCAGCCAGTGAAGTCAAGGGCAGCTGGGGAGCGGTTACGTGATAGCCTGCTTCTTGCAGACGCTGGATAACGCCACTCCAACAGGAGCCGTTTACCCAGGCACCATGTATCAACACAAAGTTAGGCGGAGATTGCACGTACTTTTGCTCCTTATGCGAGATGTATGAATACGTCCCACCTGGTAAGAGAAGTTCCTGGGCGTAGTGGCCATCAGCTCGGTCACTCCTAGCGTTTATCGCCTCATTTTTGCCTGCTAGCTCTGGCTCGATCAGGACGATCAGAAATTGGTTCATTGCTTCACGCACTTCTCCTGGTCTATTATAGCAGAGGGTGTTGTGGATTAGCCAGGGGTGGGGATCTATTCTTTCAGCTAGCGACCAGTACCAGCCGCAGGCAGGCGCGAAGCCTGGCGCGAAGTCGGCGGCACAGCCTTAACGAGACAAGCGGCGTAGGCTTGGTGCGCAGCACAAGGTGCAGACTACGGCGCAGTGAGCGGTCGAAGCGAGGCTGAGGGTGAGCGGAGTGTCCGGGTGGGGCTTCAGCTTATCCGAAGGGATGGTGAGGGGGCACGAGGGTGTGCGTTAGCCGGGTGGCGGGTAGCACGAGAGCGGTAGCAGGGTCGTGGCGGTCGAGGTAGCGGCTAGTCTGCCTGCCGACCAATCCCTGTCGCGTCCTCAGCGATTCAACCCCCATTAGCTGCTGGCCGCCTGCGCCATCTGCCGTTGGGTGCGGGCGATGTTTTCGTCAGTCAGAGCGACGAATTGGTTGGCGCCGATGCGCTTGAAGATAGCTCGCGCCTGCTGGTAATAGTTGAGCGCCTCAGGATATTGCCCTAGCGCATCATACGTACTGCCGAGGTTGCCGATGGCGTTGGCCTGGCCGCGTTGGTCACCAATTTGGCGGGCTAGCTCAAGGTAGCGGCTGTGGAAATAAATCGCCTGCGGGTACTCGCCCAGGCGATGGTATGCAATGCCCAGATTACCCAGCGCTTTGGTCTGGCCCTGGATGTCGCCCATCTGCTGGGCTAGCTCAAGTGTGCGGGTGAAGTAGTCAATCGCCTTGTGGTACTCTCCCCATCTATCGTACGCAAGACCGAGGTTGTCGAGAGAATTGGCCTGATCCTGGATGTCGCCCATCTGCTGGGCTAGCTCAAGCTGGTGGGTGTGGTACTTGGTCGCCTTATCATAGTCGCGCAGGCTGCGATACGTAATGCCCAGGTTGCCGAGCGCGTGGCTCTGCCCTGCGATGTCGCCAATCTTGGTGGCTAGCTCAAGGTGGCGAGCGTGGTAATCAATCGCTTTATCGTATTCACCCATGTTGTAGTACGAACTGCCGAGGTTGCCGAGAGTTACGGCGCGGTAGCTATCGTTAAGTGTACCAGTAGGGGCATTAGCGAGATGCTCCAACATGGTGGGAGAGCGGCTGAGATCGCTCCACCTTTCCAGCAACTCGTACAGGGCAACGCCCTTATCGCCGCTCATGTACTCGAGGGGTGTGCCGTAGAGCAGGTTGGCGGCAGTATCATATTCTTCAGCAGCGAGAAGATGGGCGTAGGCATCAAGCAAGGGCTCCATGTCGGCAAGGTTGAGGGCAGGGTGACTATGCGCGTCGGTATGGGTGCGGTGGTACTTCTGCTGGAAGTATGAAGCGGCGGCGGCGTGGTAAGGGGCGGCATCGCCGAGCAGGTCGTAGGCATAGGCGCGCACGATGGGGTGGATGGTGTAGCGGTCAGCGGCGTTGTCAAGTAGGCTGCGGGCGGTGAGGGTGGTGGCGTGGCGGCGGATGGTCTGCTCGTTCCAACCCTGAGGTGGGTCGGGCAGGTTGGCAAGAGTGCCAGAGATGGTATCCGGAGTTGTGGGGCGGTCGAAGAGGCTGAAATACGAGAGCGTTTGCTGCTGGTCGAGGGCGAGGGTCTGGTAGATTTTGTCGAGCAACCTCTCGACGTTGCGCTCGTCCCAGATGGGTTCGTGGAGGAGTTGGGCGAGGGTGTAGTCTTCGTTGGTGATGAGGTCGGCGAGGAAGCGCAGCGCCAGTGGGTGGCCGCCGGAACGGGTGATGGTGGTGGCGAGGTCGGCAGGGCCAGCGGTAACACCCAGCTGGCGGAGGAGGGCGAGGCCGTCGGTGAGGCTTAGGCCTGAGAGGGAGAAGTGGCGGGGTTCCTGACCCTGGGGAAGAAGGGGCAACTCCCGGCTGGTAATGAGTAGGCGGGAGGGGCCGAAGTTATGGGCGGCATGGTCGAGCAGTTCACGCCAGCCCAGCGCCAGGCTGCCGTCCTGGGCGATGGTGCTCTCGAAATTATCGAGGACGATGAGCAGGCGCACATCGGGGTTGTCGTGGAGGATCTGGGCGAGGTGCTCGGCTTGCTCGGAAGGCTGGGGCATCTCACGAGGGTCGAAGCTGAGGCCGAGGGTGGCGAGTGCGGCCTGAATGAAGGTGGAGAAGTCAGTGGCGCTCTCGCTGAGGTTACGCCAGCAGCGGTGGGTGTAGGCCGCCGAGTCAGCGCCGAGCATGGCAGCGAGGGTTGACTTGCCGATGCCGCCCACGCCGGTGATGGCGACGCAGGGGTGATGCTCAAGTTCGCTTTTGAGGGCGGAGAGTTCGCTGGCGCGACCGACTGCGGAGGCGGGGTCGCGGCGGGGCTGGTGCTGGGCGACCTTGCGGGCGGCTTCGAGATGCTGGACGGTGACGTTGATGGTCGGACCCTGGAAATTATACTGGTTGACGTTGTTGGAGTTGACGTTGCCCCATACGCCGCCGTAGTTGTGGGTGTTAGCGCCGCGGTCGTTACTGGTCATCTCTACCATTCCTTTGCATTGATAGCCAGATTGTAGCACTCTTTATCCCATGGGGCAAGGGGTGATGTCAAGGCGGAAGAGCGGGCGGAGGTCGCGGCAGGCTCAGCGACGTAGCGCAGTAACTTGCCCACGCTCCTGCCTGTCTGGGCTACCGTTCCATGCGGCTAACAACCCACGCTGATAGAGACAAAGAGGCTTTGCGAGGCGGCCCGCGCTGCCGAGTTGCTAGCGTGGGCAGGGGCAAAGGGCTGGTCTACCGCAGCGATGATGGTGGGAAGAGTTGGGGCGGATACTAGCCGCTCAACCTTCGATACTTGGGCAAGGAGAAGCACTATGGATAGCGAACACGCTAAAGTGGACCCGAAGGAACTGAATAATCACATCGCTACCAGTATATATAGCGGGCCGCTCTGGCTGATGCTGGGCATCGCCTTTCTGGTGGGAACGTTGGTGGTTGGCCTGATTGTTTACACCTCGACTGTGGAGCGGCAGCGCGAATACGGCACGCTCAAGGCGCTCGGCGCGGGCAACGGGCTACTGTATCGGGTGGTGGCTTCTCAGGCGCTGCTTACCGCCATCCTTGGCGCGGTAATCGGGGTTGCTATTGCTTATGGCGCAGCGCAACTGATTGTCGTGCTTCGTCCCCAGCTACTGGTGAGCATCGAGCCTGCCGCTGTTGCCTGGGCGCTACTGGCTGGGTTGGTGATGGCACTCCTGGGCGCACTCTTCCCCGCCCGCACCATCGCACGGCTTGCGCCCGCCGATGTTTTCAGGAGGTAACAGGTATGCTACAGCTTGCCCAACGCAATCTATTCCAGAGCAAGGCTCGCCTTCTTATTTCGGTGGGTGGTGTGGGTCTGGCCTTGATGCTGATGCTGGCCCTCGATGCCATCTTCAGCGGGTCTGAGCAGCAGCTAACCGCCTACATAGATAACGCCGGAGCCGATGTCTTCGTGGCGCAGAGTGGGGTGTATAACCTGCATATGTCCGCTTCCTGGCTGCCTGCCTCAGTAGTAACCCAGGTGCAAGCAGTGGCCGGGGTGCAGGCGGTAAGCCCGATCATGTACCTGACCGAGATGATCGAGGTGCGCGGGGAGCGCAATGCCGCCTATATTATCGGCTTGCCCCCCAATGCTACACTGGGCAAACCCTGGCGCATCGCCACCGGGGTTGCCCTGCCACCCAAAGGCGGGACTGTAATTGACCAGGGGCTGGCAAAGAAGTATGGCCTGAACCTGGGCGACACGGTGAAGGTACTCGGCCTGGAGTTGAAAATTGTCGGCCTCTCCGAAGGCACATCCAGCATCACCAACTCGATTGCCTTCATCGCTATGTCCGACTTCGCGCAGGCGCGGTCTGTCCTGGCTTCTACCACTAGCGGCGCGGGCATGACAGGCATGAGCGGTAGTGGCAGCGGCGGGGCGGCTAAACTGGTCAGCTTCGTGCTGGTGCAGGTTGTGCCAGGGCAATCGCCTGCTGCTGTAGCGAGTCGCATCGAGGCCCAGGTAAGCGGGGTAACTGCCCAGTCGAAAACGGCCTTCGCGGCCGGGGAGAGCAAGCTAGTGCGGGACATGGCTGGCGATGTGCTTGCCATCATGAATACCATCGGGTTTGCTGTCGGCCTGGCGGTGCTGGCGCTTACAGTATATATTGCCACCTTTGCACGGCGGGCGGAGTATGGGGCGCTCAAAGCATTGGGAGCGGGCAACGGCTACCTCTACGGTGTAGTGCTAACCCAGGCGCTGATCAGCGTGGCGATGGGGTTGGGGCTGGGCCTCGGCTTTACTCTGCTGCTGGCCTTCCTGCTGCCGCTATTCAGCTCCAACATGGCCCTGGTAGTGAGCGGCCAATCGTTGCTGACCACCACACTAACCGCGCTGGTAATCGCCATACTGGCGGCCATCCTGCCTGTAATCCAGATTGCCGGGCTTGATCCGGCCACAGTTATCCGAAGGAGGGTGCAATGAGCGCCATAGTAGACACCCGCATTGACGGTAGAACCGAAGCCACCGTTGCCGCCCCCGCTACATTGCAGGTCAGCAATGTGAGCAAGCGTTACGGCGCGGGGGAGACCGAAGTCATCGCCGTGAACAACGTGTCGCTTACGGTCGCGCCGGGTGAGGTGGTGCTGATTATGGGGCCATCGGGGTCGGGCAAGACCACATTGCTATTGATGCTGGGGGCGCTACTCAAGCCCACCACTGGCACGATTACCCTGAACGGTGAGGTGATCAGCGCCCTGAAGGAAAACCGCCTGCCCAACATTCGCCTGCGTCACTTCGGCTTCGTCTTTCAGGACTTCAATCTACTCGCGGCCCTCACTGCCCAGGAGAATGTGGCGATTGTCGCCACGCTGGCGGGGATGAAGAACGGCGCGGCCCGCCAGAAGGCCAGTACGCTACTGGGCGAGTTGGGGCTGGGGCAGCGGCTGGACTTCCTGCCGGAGAAACTGTCGGGCGGCGAGAAGCAACGTGTGGCGCTGGCCCGCGCCCTGGTCAACGATCCGATGCTCATTTTCGCCGACGAGCCGACCGCCAACCTCGACTCGAAGACCGGCCACGAGACCATGCGACTGCTCCAACACATCGCCAAAGAGCAGGGTCGTAGCGTGGTAATCGTCTCCCACGACCAGCGCATCAAGGACATTGCCGATCGCGTGCTGTGGCTTGAGGATGGGCAGTTCAAGGACATGGTGGAGATGCCAGTGGATCCGGTCTGCGCCATGCCGGTGGAAAGGGGGAAAGCAATAGAGGCTCAGTGGAATGGTAAGCCATACTACTTCTGCGCTCAGGGTTGCCGCGACGAGTTCATGACTGAGCCAGCTCGCTTTGCCGCTAAGTAGAACGCTAGCTGCAGCGCCAGGCGTGCAGGTGAGAAACCATCAACCTTCGTTCACCGGACTTTCACCCTGATGTACCGGCAGGTTCACACTCCGGCGCTAAACTGGATACAGAAACGTAAGTTAAGCAGCTTTACCTGTAAGGAGGATAATCTAATGGACACTCAACCTACCAACCTGACAACCACCCCGCCGTTTGCCGCCTGGCGGCTCAAGGGCATCGGTATCTTGCGCATCGTCTTCGGCCTGATCTGGGCTGTAGATGCCTGGTTCAAGTGGCAGCCCGACTTCATCAACAACTTCACCGACTACATTACTGGCAACCTCGACACTCAGCCACCCGCAGTACAGGGCTGGCTACACTTCTGGCATAACATCATCAACGTCAACCCCGACTTCTTCGCCTACCTGGTAGCGGTTGGCGAGACCGCGGTGGCAATCGGCCTCATCTTCGGCCTGCTCAGTAACCTCACCAATGTGGTCGGCATCCTGCTGTCGGTGGTCATCTGGGCCACTGCCGAAGGGTTCGGTGGCCCATACAAGGCCGGTTCCACCGACATCGGCGCAGCCATCATCTACGTGCTGGTATTCGTTGGGCTGCTGCTCTCCCAGGCGGGCCTCTACTACGGGCTGGATCGCTATCTCGATCCGCTGCTGGGGCGGTGGAGTTTCCTGGGGTCGAGTTCGGCCCCTTCACGTCGCACCACGCCAACCACGCCGGAAGCGCAACCCACGCTGGGCAACACTTAACCCAACAAAACAACAGCAACAAGGATGGGCGATTGTGAACCGCCCATCCTTTCTTTTCTCTCAGCCCATCCTTAGCTAACTCTAAGTGAAGCTTCAGCCCGCCGCGTTAGAATGAAGGTGCGTAATGTGACCAGCAGGTATGTACCAAGCATATACGAACCATCGAAAGGGGAACCAAGTAAAGTATGGACATGCAAGTCCTTGTTCGCCTACTTTGGAGGCGGCAACAACTTAAACAGCATGACCGCTGGAGTAGGAAGCAACTGCTGTATCATCAGACCGCCGCCCTACATCACTTGCGCCAGTACGCCTATGCCCACTCACCGTTCTATCAGCGGTTTCATCAAGGATTGTTCGACCGTCCTCTTGAAGAACTGCCGGTGCTGACCAAAGCTATCCTGATGGAGAACTTTGACGAGCTGGTAACTGATCGGATAGTGCGACGCGAGGAGGTGCGGGCGCATCTCACTGGCCCCAACCCACAGGGACGTTACCTTAGCCGCTACTGGATTAATGCCACTTCAGGCAGCACTGGCAGGCAAGGCCTGTTCATCTTCAATATGAACGAGTGGACCACCATCCTTGCTTCCTACGCCCGCGCCAGCGACTGGACTGGCCTTAAAATCGGGCTGCTGCATCGCACCAGGTTCGCGGTAGTTAGCTCAACTACTCCATGGCACCAATCGGCAGTAGTTGGCGCGACCATTAATAGCCGCTTCGTTCCCACTCTACGGATCGACTCCGGTGACCCCATGGAGACAATCGTAGCCCGCTTGAACGACTGGCAACCAGCAATGCTCACTGCCTATGCTTCTATGGCCGCCCTTCTAGCGGAGGAACAGCTGGCCGGTCGTCTACATATTGCACCAAGCGCGGTTACTTCCGCCTCCGAGGTGCTAACCGAGACGATGCGCCGCCGTATCAAGGAGGCGTGGGGGGTCGCACCTTTCGACGTATACGGCGCAACCGAAACCGCCACCATTGCATCTGAGTGCAATATGCACTGTGGGCAGCACCTATTTGAAGATCTTGTGATTGCCGAGCTGGTATATAAAGACAACCGTCCAGTACCCGACGGAGTGTATGCGGACAAGCTCCTCGTCACCGTACTCTTCAGCCGCACGCTGCCGCTAATCCGCTATGAAATGAGCGATAGTGTGATGCTATCGGCACAAAGGAGCCAGTGCAACTTTCCATACAGGCTGCTGGCTGGTATTCAAGGTCGCAGTGAAGATGTACTTAATCTGCCTACTAAGGCCGGTGGTTCGGTGGAGGTTCAGCCGATTGTCTTCCACCGCGTCATGGAGAACGTGCCAGCAGGTGAATGGCAATTGGTACAGGAGGGGGACCGCCTACGCGTACTACTGGCCTACGTGTATGGGGATTTCTCGGATGACACGCTGATAGCAGCGTTGACCAAAGAGCTTGAGACAATTGGCGCGCAGGTACCGACTGTGCAAGTGGAGAGGGTTGCGGCAATCCCCAGAGGGATAACCGGCAAGGCACCACTGATTAAGTCCAACATCCCTCTAGCCTCTAGCAAGCAATGAGGAGCAATCAGCAAGGCAAGCAACCGCTGCGCCCAAGAAGAATGGAGAAGTGGCTACTTCCTACCATTTGTTCAGCCAGGGATACACGGAGCGGATACCCCTGTCCGCAGCGCGATATGCTTACGTAACTGGCATAGTAGATTCCACCAAACGTTCACCAATTTACACCTTCGGCTTCACCGGTGAAGGTTATAGTTATAATGGCTGGTGGATAGGCTTGCCAGCCTTGAGCAACATTAGTGGCACGGCTGCTCCAGAGGGAGAGCAGCCCTGCTGAAGATAAGGAGCGGTGCTTCCTCCCCACCCAGTGGGAACTCGCGCCGCATTGAACATGAACGAACAACTTGTAGCAAGAGTCGATGGTCAGCCGCTGGACGGCAGACCCAGCTTTAACCTCACCGCCCGGCGCAACCTGTACATCACTATCGCAGCAGCCGCGCTACTAATTGTCGCCGCCTTCTTCACGGGCTGGGCGATTGCGGGCAGCAGCCCGAAATCGGCGCAACTTGCAACCCAGCCAACGACCAACGCCCAGTCAGCGGGTAGCGCCTTCATGGGACAGACCAACAGCAACGCGCCTTACGACCTGCGCTTTATTGACCAGATGATAGCCCATCATGAGGGCGCGATCATATCGGTGCAGACGATGATCACCAACTCGACCCATCCCGAACTGCGCGACCTGGGTAACCGCATCGTTACCACCCAGCAACAGCAGATTGACCAGATGCTGACCTGGAGGAAGCAGTGGTATCCCGACGCGCCCGCGCTGAACACCGCCAGCATGGACATGGGTATGGACATGATGAGTGGTGGCACGATCGGCGGCTGGATGATGGGCAGCGGGGCGCTGACCGATACCAACTCGACCGCTCCCTATAGAGGAATGATGGGCGGTGGGATGATGGGCAATACCGGCGCGGCTGCCCCAAATGGTAACAACATGGGTGGCAGCATGATGGGTGGCGTGCCGACGAGCAGCGCGCAGTCCGACCGGATGTTCCTGCAGATGATGATTCCGCACCATCAGATTGCCATTGATATGTCGCAGGATGCGCTCAAGAACGCCCAGCATCCAGAACTCAAGACCCTGGCTCAGAGCATCATCAGCGGGCAGTCGGCGGAGATCACCGAGATGGAGGGCTACCTCAAGACCTGGTACAACGAGGATAGCACCCGCAACCTGGCGGCTCCAATGGAGCAGATGATGGGCGGCATAGGCCAGTAACCAAGGCTATCGCCCACTGGGTGGGCGGCAGCGTTCACCTCCGATGCCTGCCCGGTTTGGGCAGGCAGCTTTGAGATACTGGTTAGATATAGAAACAGCAATCAGCCCTCCTTAATATTACAGCATCAGTTGGCACAATTGGGTCAGAATGGTGTAGAGGCGAATCGCATACGCCCTGTCGCCCAGTGTCTAAGCCAATCGTAACTACGTCACCTTGTCTACCAACTGAGGCTGTAATATTAAGACTCCATAAATACTAACTTGACATCGGCGACAGCCATATAGTATAATATTCTCAAACCCCTACCGGGGGGGTATGGGTTATAATGAATGAAGGAGTATAAAATGCTAGCAGAGAACAAGGCCGACGCGCTGAAGCGGCTAAATTACATTGAGGGCCACCTGGATGGTATCCGCCGCATGGTGGAGCAGGAACAATATTGCATAGACATCCTCAAGCAGACCTATGCGGTGCGTAAGGCGATTGAGAAGCTAGAAGGGATGTTGCTGGAGGGCCACCTGGAGAGTTGCGTGCCTACCGCGATTGCCGAGAACCGTGCCGAGCAGATAATCAAAGAGATGGTCGAGCTATACGCCATGTCGAACAAGTAACCTGGCGCACATCTGCAATTCAAACATAGATATATAGAAGAAATGTGATACGAGGAGAATCAGATATGGCAACCGAGACCAAGGAAAAGAGATTTGCGCCAATTCAATTGGGGTCCAAGCCGCCGCTGGATGGCAGTAGCGCAGTAGCCACTGCCCCCCAGCTGCCCGTCGCGCCGGGTAGCCGCAAGCTGACCCTGGGCGTAACCGGCATGACCTGCGCCAGTTGCGTGCGCCACATCGAGCGCGGCCTCACCAAGTTGCCGGGAGTTAGCCAGGTGGGGGTCAACCTCGCCACCGAGCAGGCCGAGGTCAGCTACGACCCGGCACAGGTGAACGCCGCGCAGATGATCAGCGCGGTTACGGGCATCGGCTACGGCGCAACCGTGCTACACGAGCAGG